>CAYGPA010000595.1:0-3035 GCA_964351535.1 uncultured Planctomycetaceae bacterium | reverse complement strand
ATGGGTAGGCCGTGTGGGAACTCGCCGTAGCGGGACTCGGACGCACGGCCCGGGGGGCCTCGCGATCGGGCGTCGAGGGCCGGCGTCACGTCCGGGAGCCGTGGTCGCTCTCGAGCAGGCTCCAGTAGAGCCGCGCGCGCTCCTGGGCGCGGGCGAGCACCGTCCCGTCCGGATACCGGTCCTTGTCCGTGCGCTCTCCGGCCGGGAGTCCGGTGAAGAGCTCCAGGGCCGCGCACACGTGGTTCACGGCGTGGACGTGGAAGCGACCGGCGGCGCAGGCCTCGACCACGTCCTCGCGCAGCATCAGCTCGCCGACGTTCGCGCGCGGGACGATCACGCCCTGGGTGCCGGTCAGGCCGGCGTCGACGCACGTGTCGAAGAAGCCCTCGATCTTCTCGTTGACCGCGCCGATCGGCATGACGTTGCCGAACTGGTCGATGGCGCCGGTCATGGCCAGGTCCTGGCGGATCGGCACGTCGGTCAGCGCGGAGAGCAGGCAGCAGACCTCCGCACCCGAGGCGGAGTCGCCGTCGATGCCGCCGTAGCTCTGCTCGAAGGCGACCGAGGCGTCGAACACGAGCGGGTGGTCGGTCGCGAGCAGGTGCCGCAGCAGACCGCCCAGGATGTAGAAGCTCTTGGTGTGGATCGCGCCGGAGAGGTTCGCCTCGCGCTCGATGTTGATCGCGCCGCCCGATCCGGGCGCGACGGTCGCGGTGATGCGGGCGGGGAAGCCGTAGGTCAGCGGGCCGGCGCTGATCACGGCCAGGCCGTTCACCTGCCCGACCGTCTTGCCCTGGGTCTGCACGTGGATCGTGCCGCGCGCGACCAGCTCGCGGAACTTGCGCGCGGGCAGGTCCGCGCGGCTCTTGGAGCGGTGGATGGCGTCGCGCACGTCCGTCGCGGTGACCACGTCGCGCTCCGCGTCGCCGGCGAGGAACGCGGCCTCGCGCGCCAGGTCCGCGAGCCTTCCGAAGCGCGAGGTCAGCCGTTCCGGCGCGGAGGCGATGCGCGCGCCGTGCTCGACCAGCACGGCGACGGCCTCGCGGTGGAAGGCGGGCAGCTCCTCCTCCCTCGCCAGCCGCGCGAGGACGCCCGCGTAGAAGCGGATGCCCTCGGGGCTGCGATCGATGGTGCTGTCGAAGTCCGCGAGCACCTTGAAGAGGTGGGGGAAGTCGGGGTCGGCCGAGTTCAGGGCGCCGTAGACGTAGGCGTCGCCGATCAGCACGACCTTGACCTGGATCGGAATGGGCTCGGGTCGGACGGCCGGGACGCCGCGCGAGCTGGAACTCTCCGTCGGAACGATCTCGAGCTCGCCCGCGCGCAGCGTGCGCACCAGCGCGCTCCACGCGGCGGGGCGCGCGAGGATGTCGCGCGCGTCCAGGATCAGGTAGCCGCCGTCCGCGAGCAGGAGCGAGCCCCCGCGGATGGCCATGTGCGGCGGCTGGGTGCGGCTCTCCTGCAGCGTGAGCTCGAGTCCGCCGAGCAGGCGCTCGGTCGTCGGCGCGTTCTCCACGACGCGCGGGCAGCCCGCGGGGCCGCGCCGCTCCTGGATCACGTTCACGCCGTAGAGCGCCGTGAAGTCGTCCGACTCGTCGAGGTGCGGCAGGCGGCGCTCGACGACGTCCTCGACCACGGAGCTCAGGAAGCGTCCCGCGCTCTCGCACGGGAACTCGGCGAGGATGGCCGCGGTCCGCTGCGTCAGCAGCTCGCGAGCCTCGGTCTCGAACAGCTCGCGCGCAGCTTGCTCGTGCCGCCCGCGCACCTCGCCGAGGCGCTGGCCGATCTCCTCCATCCGGCTGCTGGACTCGCGAATGCGCTCCTCGAGCGCCTCGATCTGCTCGTCGGTGATCTTGCCCGCGGCGCGCTGGGCCTCGACCTGCTCGGCCGTCGCCGGCTGGCCGTCGATCAGCGGCGCGATCCGCGCGCGTGTCGTGCCTCCGGCCTCGACGGAGACGACGGCCAGCTCGCGCTCCCGCAGCTCCTCGTCGAAGGGCTTGGTGATCTGCTCCATCTCGGTCGCGAACTGGCGGTCGAGGGAGTTCTTGCGCGCGCGGACGACCTCCGAGGAGAGCGCCTTGCCCAGCTCGCTGCCGATGAACTCGACCAGCGCCTCGACCTGCTTGCGAAAGCGCCCCCCGGTCCCGGGCGGCAGCTCGACGAGCGCGGGCCGGCCGGGCCGGTCGAAGTCGTGCACGAAGGCGCGATCGGGCGTCGGCGGGCAGTGCAGCTCCATCTCGCTGAGCATGTCCTGCACCAGCGTCATGCGTCCCGTCCCCGAAAGGCCGCGCACGAACACGTTCTGGCCCTCGGCGTTCGTCCGCAGTCCGAAGCGCAACGCCTCGACGGCGGACTCCTGTCCGATCACCCCCGGGGTCGGCTCGACCTCGGCGGTGGTCTCGAACTCGAAGGCGCTGGCGGAGCAGTTCCAGCGCAGCTCGTCGGTGGAGAGGGCCTCGTGTTGCTGCATGGACGGATCGTGGGGCGAGCGGGGCATGCGGACGGGCGTCCGCCGCGAAGAGCGTAGGGGAACCGCCCGCCCGGCGCCGCATCTCTGCCGAATTCGACTCGTTAGCGCGAATCGGCCTCGCGCCAGTCCTTCAGGCGCTGGTAGAGCTTCGAGCGCGAGATTCCGAGGAGCTCGGCCGCCCGCCGCTTGTCGCCGCCGGTGCTCGCCAGCGCTTGCTCGATGGCGGCGCGCTCCAGCTCCTCGAGCGTCATGGCCGCGTTCAGGCCGGGAGTCGCGGCGGGCTCGTCGTCGCGCACCAGGTCGGGGTCGTCGACGTCGCCGTCCGTGACGGCGCAGAGGCGCGCGAGCTCGTTGTAGAGCTGGCGCACGTTGCCGGGCCAGCCGCGCTGGCCGAGGCGCGCGACCACGGCCTCCGAGATGCGCTGTCCGGCGCCGCTGCGCGCCTGATGCAGCCGCACCCAGTGCTCGACGAGATCCGGGATGTCCTCGGGCGGTTCCGACAGCGCCGGCATCGGGACGCGCAGTCCGTCGAGGCGGTACATGAGGTCGGCGCGGAAGCGGCCGGCCT
>CAYGPA010000594.1:0-3042 GCA_964351535.1 uncultured Planctomycetaceae bacterium | reverse complement strand
CCCCGCGAATGCCCGACCTCCCGTTCAACACGCTGCGCCCGTGGCTGCTCGCCACCCACGGCCGTCCGCTGCACCGCGTCGCCCTCGACGCCGGCTCCACGTGCCCGAACCGCGACGGCACGCGCGGCTTCGGCGGGTGCTTCTACTGCGACGTCGAGGGGTCGGGTACCGGAGCCCTGAAGAGCGGCGCGGACCTCTCCGCACAGCTCGAGCGCGGCCTGAAGCGAGTGGCGCGCCGCGATCCCGACGGCGGCGCGATCGCCTACTTCCAGTCCTACACGAACACCTACGTCGACCTGGATCGGCTGCGCGCGACGCTGGCGGTCGTCGAGCCCCACCTGCCCCGCGCCGGCGTCGAGCCGCGGCCGGGCGAGGTCGCCGTCGTCAGCCTCGCCACCCGGCCCGACACGCTGCCCGACGAGGCCCTGGGCGTGCTGTCGGAGCTCGCGCGGCGCGTCCCCGTCTGGGTCGAGATCGGCCTCGAGTGCGCCGACGACGACGTGCTGCTGGCCATCAACCGCCTGCACACGCGCGACGAGTTCCGCGACGCGGTCGCACGCTCGCGGGCCGCGGGCCTCGCGGTCGTGGGGCACGCCATCCTGGGCCTGCCCGGAGACGGTCGCGGGGGTGCCCGCAGGACCGCGGAGCTCCTCGCGGAGACGGGCGTCGAGGGCGTCAAGGTGCACCAGCTGATGGTGCTGCGGCGCACGCAGTTCGAGAAGCAGTGGCGCGACGGAGGGCTCGCGACGCTGGACCTCGAGACGTACGTGAGCTGGCTCGCGGACTTCGTCGAGCGGCTCGCCCCCGAGCAGGTGCTGCACCGGTTGACCGGGGACGGCATGACCGGCAGCGACGACGACGTGCTGCTCGCGCCGATCTGGGGCGTGCACAAGAACGAGGTGCGCGCCGGCCTTGTTCGCGAGCTGGAGCGGCGGGGAACGCGGCAGGGCTCGCGCTGCTCCGCGGGCCGATGGGACCGAGGGCCCTGCCGGTGAGAATCGCGCGCGGGATGCGCGCGGAGCTCAGCTCTCCTTGAGCGCGCGCTGGTACAGGATGCGGTCGCAGCTCGGGCACTGCACGATCTCGACCCCGCGGGCCACGCGAACGTAGCAGTTGGTCGGGACCTCCATGAAGCAGGCCTGGCAGATGCGGCCGTCGAGCTCGGCGAGGGCCAAACCCTCGCGCGCGGTCAGGAGGCGATCGTAGAGGCCGAGCACTTCGTCGCGCACGTCGTCGGACAGGCGCCGGGCGCGCTCGGTCTCGAGCTCGTGGCGCTTGGCCTCGGCGACGCGCATCTCGGCGTCGACGTTCGCGGAGAACTCGGCGAAGTCGGCCTGCGCCTGCTCCAGTTCCGCGGAGACGCGCTTGAGCTCGGCATCGAAGACCTCGACGCGCTCGACCATCTCCAGGCCCTCTTCCTCGAGGTTGCCGATGTCGCGCTTCAGCGACTTGATCTGGTGCTGGAACGCGGCCATCAGGGCCATGTCGCCGCGCGAGTTGTTGGCCTCGCCCTCCGTCTTGCGCATGAGCTGGCGCTTGCGCGTGGAGTCGTCCTCGACCTCGCGGATGCGCGCGCGCCGCTCGAAGATCGCGGCCTCGAGCATCGCCTTGCGCGCCTCGATCGCCGCCACGGCCTCGCGGCGCTGCTCGCGTTCACGCGGGAGCCTCTTCAGCTCCTCGCGGACTCGAAAGATGTCCTCGTCCAGCTCCTGAAGGGCCAGGAGCGCGCGCAGAGTGTCTTGCATCGTGGGGCGTAGGCGGCAGCGGGGGCCGTCGCGGAACGGCCGAGCAGTGTAGCGTCGCGCTCACTCCCGGCAAGTCGGGGGCGCGAAAAGGCCCCCGGCGGGCGTGGGCTCACCTCGCCGAGCGATACTCGGCCCAGTCCCGCTGCATCTCGAGGAAGGCGAGCGAGGCCGACCAGGTGATCAGGCTGAGGCCCACGAGCGACTCGGTGCCCGTGAGGATCCTCACGGGGCCCTGGGGAACGATGTCGCCGAACCCGAGCGTCGAGAAGACGGTGGCCGAGAAGTAGATGAAGTCGAAGGCCCCCTCGTCGAACTCGCCGTGCAACGTGCCGAGGCTCGGCCAGGCGTCGAGCACCCAGAGCGTCAGGCCGAAGATCCAGATCTCGACCACGTGGGCGGCGAGCAGGGCGAAGATCAAGGCCACGATGCGCATCCGGCGCGGAAGCCCGAGCCTCGCGAGGTAGCGCGAGGACCAGCTCATGACCTCGTAGTGCACCACCACGCACAGGATCGTGACGAGGGCCGAGATGAAGAGCATCAGCACGTGCGCGCCCTCCAGCGCGAAGACCCGCCGGGACGCCTGGAGCAGGAGCGCGGGAACGAACGGCGCCGAGGGCATCTCGCTCAGGCTAGCGAGTGGGGCTCACCAGGTCGCGCGGCAATTCCGACGAAGGCGCGGTCGCGCGAACGAAAGACGGGCCCCGGCGCGCCGAGGCGCGCCGGGGCCCGAGGATGGTTCGAACCGCGAGTTCGCGGACCGGGTCAGAGGGGGCCGAAGCCCGCTTCGGCGTCGTCGGGAATGCTGACGCCGTCGAGGAAGCTCGCGAGCTGGCGCGCGCGCACCGGGTGGCGCAGCTTGCGCACCGCCTTGGCCTCGATCTGCCGCACGCGCTCGCGCGTGACGCGGAAGATCCGGCCGACCTCCTCGAGCGTGTAGGTGTACCCGTCGCCGATCCCGTAGCGCAGCTTGATGATCTCGCGCTCGCGGAAGGTCAGCGTGGAGAGCACGTCGTCGATGCGCTCCTTCAGCATCTCGTGACCGGCGGCCTGCACCGGGCTCTCCGCCGAGTCGTCCTCGATGAAGTCGCCGAAGTAGCTGTCGTCGGACTCGCCGATCGGCCGGTCGAGGCTGATCGGGTGCTTCGAGATCTTGATGACGCGCTTGGCCTCCTCGACCGAGATGCCGGTGGCCTCGGCCACCTCCTCGACGCTGGGCTCGCGGCCCTTGGTCTGCATCAGCTTCTTGGTGACGTTGCGCAGCTTGCTCATCGTCTCGATCATGTGGACCGGGATGCGG
>CAYGPA010000593.1:0-3057 GCA_964351535.1 uncultured Planctomycetaceae bacterium | reverse complement strand
TCGTCTTCGCGCCGTAGCGCACGACCTTGCCGCCCTCGAGCAGGCGCGCGACGCGCGGGTGCTGCTTCCAGCGCACGAACATCGCGTGCGGGTCGAGGTTCGGGTCGCCGTGGTCCAGGCCGACGACGTAGCCGAGCGACAGGCGGTTCCCCGGCAGCCCGTAGATCCAGCCGCCGCCGTAGCCCTTGAATCCCAGCGGCTGGCCGACGGTGTGGATGACCGAGCCCAGCAGCTCGCGCCCGCGCTCCTCGGGGATCTCCCAGATCTCCTTCACGCCCGTGGCGTACATCTGGGGGTGGTCCGGGTCGGTGAGCTGCAGGCGCTCGATCAGGTCCTTGGCGAGGTTGCCGCGCGTGCCCTCGCCGAACACCGTGACCGGAGCGCGCACGTTCATGCCGGGCTCGAAGGTGCTCTTGCGCGTCTCGTCCTTGGCGATCCCGGAGTCGCGCGTCTGCACGCCGACCACGCGGTCGCCGTCGTACGTGACCTGCGCGCCGGCGAAGCCCGGGTAGACCTCGATGCCCGCCTCCTCGGCGCGGTCCTTCATCCAGCGCACGACGTGGTACAGGCTGACGATGCTGTTGCCGTGGTTGTGCAGCGTCGGCGGCATCAGCGGTCCCTTGAGGCGGAACCCGCCGCCGCCGCCGAGCAGCACGTCGAGGCAGTCGTCCTTCACGTCGGCCTCGACCGGGAAGTCGCGCTCGCGCCAGTCGGGGAAGAGCTCCGCGATCCCGCGCGGGTCCATCACGGCGCCCGACAGGATGTGGTAGCCGACCTCCTCCGCCTTCTCGAGCACGAGCACGGTCTTGTCGCCCATGCCCTTCGCCTCGAGCAGGCGCTGCAGGTGGATCGCGCAGGACAGGCTGGCGGGGCCGGCGCCGATCAGCAGGACGTCGACCTCGAGGTCCTCGCGCTCGACGTCCGCGGCCTGCCAGGAGCGGCGGCGCGCGCCGTTCGTGAGAGTCTCGTTCTTGGATTCGCTCGCGGTCATGGTCGCTGGGGCCGCACGGGCACATGCGTGGACGGACGTTCGTCGTGCGCCGCGGGACGCGGCAGCGTAGCAGCGCCCCCCTTCCGGGTCACGAACGATCGCCGATCCAGTGCTCGCCGTCGGGGTAGCACTCCCTCTTCCACACCGGCAGGGAGCGCTTCAGCTCGTCGATCACGAAGCGGCACGCCGCGAAGGCCCGGTCGCGGTGCGGGCTCGCGACCGCCACGACGACCGAGGGTTCCTGGACGTTCACGACGCCGACGCGGTGGACGCAGAGCATGCGCAGCCGCCGCTCGGGTCGCGTCCCGTCGGCGTCCCCGTGCTCGGCCCGGCAGCGCTCGAAGATGCGGCTCATCTCGGGGCCGGTCATCTCGGCGAACGCCTCGTAGTCGATGCGGTCGACCTCGCGCCCGCGGTTCGTCTCGCGCACGGCGCCCGTGAACAACACGATCGCGCCGCACGAGCGATGTTCGACACGCGCCTGGCACGCGGCCACGTCGATCGGCTCGGCGACGAGTTCGAACACGCCGCGCTCCAGATCTTCGGCGTCTCCCGGAGCGGGTGCGTCGCCGGATTCGCCCGACCCGCCGGGTTCGCCGGACCCACCCGACACGGGAGGCAGCAGCGCCACCTCGGCGCCGTCCTCGAGCGGCGTGTCGTCGCTCACGTAGCGCGTGTCGAGCACCGCGCGCACGTGCCCGAGGCTGCCCCACTCCGGGTGCCGCGCTTCGAGCTCGCGCTTCAGTCCTTCGACGTCCAGCGACTCGGGGAGGTTCCCCTCCGTCCAGGTCTCCTTACCCGCGCGGACACGCAGGGCTGCAAACAAACGAACTCGAATCTGCACTTCGGGGGTTCCTTTCGCGACGGATGGTGCGCTGCCCGTCCGCCCGACGCAAGTCGTGGTGCCGCGCAGCCGCGAGTCCCACGCAAGTTCCCTGATTTTTCGTGCTCTCGAACGACTTCGATTTCGTGTCGAACGACAACTCGTTCCCGCACAACCACGTCCGCCGACGCGATCGACAAAGACGGATCGCCGCCGTTCGTTTCGGTGCGAAACCCCGCCTTTAAGGGATGCAAGCGATCGCCGGCACCCGGCCGGTGACGGTTCTTTTCGAAAGTCGGATCGGCCTCGCGTGAACGCGCCCGGGGGGGGAGAGCGTTCCGGAGAGACCTCCTCACGGAGGGGAACGAGCAACCGCCCGAGGCCAGGAGAGCACGCGTGGCCCCAACAGGGAGTCACATCATGAAGAATGGGAACCTCACTTCCCTTCGCCTGCTCGCAGCAGCTCTGTCCCTTGCGTTCCTGACGGGTACGGCGTCGGCCAATACCAAGGTGCTGCAGTTCAGCGGAAGCATGGGCTCGCAAGTGACCTGGGCCTGGGGCCTGTCCCCGACTCGTATTCAGTGCGAGTCCATGGCGCCGAATGGCGTCTACGTCGACGATGCCGAAGCCGTCGTCGCGGACCTGGTCGCCGGCATCAACGCACTCGGCATCTCCGGCGTCTACGCGACCGTTCTGACGGATCCGAAGACCTTCTCCCTGGAGATGCCCAGCACGATGGGGCTCTATCTGGGCGAGGCCTGTCCCACCCAGCTCTCCTGCGAGCCGCAACCGAACGAAATGACCAACTGCATGTACGGCATGGAAGTGCAAGAGGTCACGGCTGCGGACATCGAGGAGAAACTTCGCCTGGGTATCGACCCGCTCCGAAATCGCCGGACCCGGCCGGACTCGGTGCGCATGCCCTGAGCCCACGTAGCGAGCAAAGAGGTGCGACCCGCTTCCAGTGGCTCACGAGAGCCCCGGGCGGGTCGCACCACGCGCTCCAGCGCTTCGTTGTCAGCTGGCCAAGGCGTTCGTCCGAGTTCCAGTCGCCCGGCTGGCATCAGTCGCGATCGAACCGGAGCCCGCCCGGTGGGCCTTCAAGAACTTGAGAGGTCGGGCCCCGCCCTGCACTAGTTGCGAGGGGTCCGTATGCAGTCTGGCCGTACGCGACGATCGCGACGCGGATCAATCCCCAGCCGGGAGGTCTCGAGGAAGTCTGCCGTTGTGACTTCCTCAACAT
>CAYGPA010000592.1:0-3065 GCA_964351535.1 uncultured Planctomycetaceae bacterium | reverse complement strand
GACCTGGGGAATCGAAGAGGGGACCACGGGTTTCCCGCAGTCCCCTCCTTCGCGCACTCTGGCGGGCGCGCGTCAGTTCAGGAACGGCTCGGCCTGACGGCGCAGGTCGGGCGTCTTCATCTTGTGGACCGCGCGGACCTGGATCTGGCGCACGCGCTCGAGGCTGACGCCGAGCTCGGCGGCGACCTCGGCCAGCGTGTGCTCGCGCTCGACGCCGATGCCGAAGCGCATGCAGACCACGAAGCGCTCGCGATCGCTGAGCCGCTCGAGAGCCTGGGTGATGCTGTCCTCGAGGGAGATGTCCTCGATCGACGCATCGTACGGGTCGCCGTCCTCGTCGGACTGCAGGAGGTCGCGCAGGCGACCGCCCTCTCCGCCGTCGTCGAACTCGACGTCCAGCGAGTAGCTGCTGCGCGAGGCCCACATCGCCGTGGCCACGACGTTCTCGCCGAGGCTGGTCTTCTCCGCGATGTCCTCGACGCTGGCGTTGTCGTCGCCGAGCTGGGACTTCGCGTCGTTGATGTGCTTCAGCGCCTTCTGCAGGTAGACGGGCACGCGCACCGTGTGGCTGAAGTTGTAGAGGTAGCTGCGGAAAGCCTGGTTCAGCCAGTGCACGGCGTAGGTGCGGAACAGCAGTCCCCGACGCCAGTCGAAGCCGTCCACGGCGCGGAAGAGCGCGGCGGAGCCTTCCT
Source organism: uncultured Planctomycetaceae bacterium (assembly GCA_964351535.1). Classification (GTDB taxonomy): domain Bacteria; phylum Planctomycetota; class UBA1135; order UBA1135; genus JAUIDW01. The sequence continues at coordinate 2,373 of CAYGPA010000592.1, read as the reverse complement.
GGATCAGGTCCATCGGGCTGGCGGTCGTGTGCGAGTAGCGCTCGACGTTGATCAGCACGAGGTAGAGGTTGCGCTCGACCATCTCGGAGCGGAGGGCGTGCAGCTCTTGCCAGCGCTTGCACACGTCCCGCGGGAGCCGGCACTCGGCCGGGACGCAGCCCGTCGGGTCGAAGGACCCCGGGTCGACGCGGTCGTTCAGGTCTTCTTCGTCGAGGTCGTGACGCTCCAGGGCGAGCTGGAGGCGGATGCGCGCGAACTCGATCCGGCGTGCGAGCCGGGCCTCTTCCTCGCGGTCCATCGTGATGATCTCGTCGACTTCGCTGCGAAACTGCTGCGCCAGCGAGGATCGCGCACCGGGGCGATCGTCCTCAGCGGCTTCACGGCGCCACTGCATGGGATCGCCGAGGTCCAGATCCACGCCGCGGCGATCCAGATCGCGGGCGATCCGTCGCGCGGACGCGTTGAATTTCTCCGTGTCCTCGGCGGCCCGGTCGAGCCGCCGGTCGAGATCCGAGGGTCGGATGGTGTCTTTCACTGCCTTTTGCCTGCCTCCGGGCGGGCACGCCCGGTCTGCCTGAGTGGGGTCTCTCCGGGCCTCCTGGGGGGAGGAGGCCTTTCGAAGCCCCAGGGACGGTTGAGGAACCCGCCGGCCGCTGCCCCGATGGGACTGCCGTGCGCCCGGTGGGCGGATCCTCGCTCTGCCGATGCTCTCGCCTGGGCGGCCGATCGCCGACCAGGGCCAGGGGGGGTACGAGAGGCGCAGGAGCACTACGCCTTACGCTTACGTTAGGTTGGTAAAAAGTACGCGAGGGGTCCTGCCGGTCCACCTATATGGATGCCCGAGGCCCCGTTCTCGTTTCACCCTTCCGGGATCCACTCGGGAGCGGGCCTCTGCCTCGTCCTTGGGAGATTCGATCGGAACCTGCCGGCGGATGCCGTCTCCCGGCCAAACGAGCCCCTACGGCACGACCGACCGTGCAACGGCACAACCCCATGCAAAGGGTGGTCCCGAGGCCCGATTCGGGGCCCTCGACTGCCGGAAAGCGGTCTGAGCGCGCACGGGACCGGGGGAGACCGTGCGACGGCGCACACCGCCCTCTGCAGAGGACAGTGGCGGCGAGTGGCGGCTACGAGGAGGAGGCCCGGCTCGACCGGACGCGCTCAGGCGTCGACGGCGACCTCGTCGTCCTTGTAGCTCTTCTGCGTCTCGACCGGGATGTAGGCCTCGAGGTGCGCGAGCTGCTCCGCCTCCTTGATCAGGTTGCGGGCGATCACCATGCGCTGGACCTGGTTGGTCCCCTCGTAGATCTGGAGGATCTTGGCGTCGCGGAAGTACTTCGCGATCGGGTAGTCCTCCATGAAGCCGTAGCCGCCGAAGACCTGGACGGCATCGGTCGCGACCTCCATGGCCACGTCGGTGGCGAAGCACTGCCTCATCGCGGCGCCCTTGGTCGTGTTCTTGAGGCCGCTGTCGATCGCGCTGGCGGCGGCGTAGACGAGCCAGCGGGCGGCCTCGGTCTTCATCGCCATGTCGGCCAGCATCTTCTGGACCATCTGGAAGCTCGAGATCGGCGCCCCGAACTGACGCCGGCGGTTCGCGTACACGACGGCGAGGTCCAGCGCGCCCTGCGCCGCGCCGACGGCCTGGGCCGCGACGCCGGGGCGCGCGTTGTCGAGCGTCATCATGGCGTGCTTGAAGCCCATGCCCGGACGCCCGCCGATCAGGTTCGACTTGGGTACGCGCACGTGGTCGAAATGCGTCTCGACGACGGGCACGCAGCGGATCCCCATCTTGTTCTCGACCTTCTTGACCTCGAAGCCCGGGGTCCCCTTCTCGACCACGATGGCGCTCATGCGGCGCGACTTGGAGCTGGGGTCCGTCACGCAGAAGACGCTGTAGACGTCCGCGACGCCGCCGTTCGTGGTCCACTTCTTCTCGCCGCAGATCACGTACTCGTCGCCGTCTTCCTCGGCCGTCACGGAGACGCCGCCGGCGTCGGAGCCCGCGAACTTCTCGGAGAGGCAGAAGGCCACGAACTTGTCGCCCTTGGCGATCTCGGGCAGCCAGCGCTGCTTCTGCTCCTCGGTGCCGCCGAGGATGATCGGGAACGAGCCCAGGGCGTTGACCGCGAAGGCCACGCCGAAGCCGGAGTCGGCGCGCGCCAGCTCCTCGGTCACGCGCGCCAGGGCCAGGATGCCGGCCTGGTAGCCCCCGTACTCCTTCGGGATGAACACCCGGAAGAGCCCGGCGTCCGCGACGGCCCGCGCGGCCTCGCGGTTGTACTCCTGGAGCTCGTCGTACTTCTTGGACATCGGCCGGACGTACTTCTCCGCGATCTCGCGGGCGGTCTCGGCCAGCTCGTTGCACTGATC
>CAYGPA010000591.1:0-3067 GCA_964351535.1 uncultured Planctomycetaceae bacterium | reverse complement strand
GCCGCAAGTACAAGGCCGACCTCGAGGGTCTGCTCGCGATGGCCAAGTTCGCGGGCGGCACGAAGCCCTGCCGGCGCGTCACGATCGCGAAGTACTTCGGCCTGAAGCCGCCGAAGCCGCCCTGCGGCGCGTGCGACGTGTGCACCGACGCCGCGGAGTGGCTCGAGGAGCACTTCCAGGCGCGCAAGGTCGGCCGCGTGCGCGCCGAGGGCGCGGGACCGGCCGGCGAGCGGCCGGCCTTCGAGCGCGGCGACTGGGTCCGCGTCGGCCGCCACTACGGCCAGGTCGTCCGCGTCGAGGGCTCCGGCAACCGCTGCCGCCTGCTCGTCGAATCGGTCAACGACCTGAAGCGCCGCACGGTCAACCCGGCCAAGCAGCGCGTCGAGAAACTCCCCCCGGGCGGCGCCGGGTAGGTCGCGCGCTCCCGCGGGTTCTCCGGTGACTCCCGCGAAGCCGAGCGAGGTTGGCCGGCGTTCGGGTCGTGTCGGCCGCCTCGGTCGGTCGAAGGGTCGAGCACGATGAACAACACGACCAAGTGGATCCTCATCGCCGCCGCCGTGGTCGTCCTCGGCGTCGTGGCCGTGGTGGGGGGCGTGGCCGGGCTCGGCTACTACGGCTGGAACGTCTTCATGGGGGAGGTCCAGGCCACGGTGGACGCGAACCCCGTCGTGCAGGAGCACCTCGGCGTCGTCCAGGAGGTCGAGACCGACTTCGCGCGCACGGGCGAGGAGCCCGATCCGGACACGTTCGCGTTCCGCGTGCGCGGGGTCCGCGGAAGCGGCACCGTCGTGGCGGCCTTCCAGTCCACTCCGCAGGGGGAGGTCATGACGGTGGGGCGCCTCGAGCTGGCGGACGGGCGCGTCTTCGACCTCGAGTCGGGCGAGCCCGTGGACGGCGGTCCGTAGGCTCCGGCGCGGAAGGCGCGTCTACACGTGGTGCACGGGGCCGGCGCGCTCGGCCGCGGCGAGCAGCGTGCGGCGCACGTACACCGGCACCATCTCGGCGCGGTACTCGGCGTCGCCGGGGACGTTCTCGAGCGGCGTGAGGCGGCGGTACGCGGCGTCGGCCACGGCGTCGACGGCCTCGCGGAACGACGCCTCGCCGGGGCGCGTGCCGGTGAGCAGGCCGCGCGCGTCGCGCACGCGCACCGGCCGGGCCGCGAGCGCCACGGCGACGAGGTCGGCGTCCTGGACGGTTCCCCCGTCGTCGACGTCGAGCCGCACGGCCACGCCGAGCAGCGGGAAGTCGATCGAGCCGCGGCTGCGCAGCTTGCCGTAGGCGCCGCGGTGCCCCGCGGGCTGGGGCGGGATGCGCACGCGGGTGACGATCTCGGCGGGCTCGAGCTTCTTGTTGAAGATGCCGTCGGCGAGCCAGAGGTCGTCGATCGGCAGCACGCGGCGGCCGTCGGGTCCCTCGACGTCCAGCACGGCGGAGAGCGTCATCAGCGCCGGGCCTGAGTCGTTCGAGGCCGCCGCGACGCACTTGCGGCCGCCGGCGACGACGTGGCAGACGGTGCCGTCCTTCTTCAGGCAGAAGCCCAGCGCCTTGCGCCAGAAGTACGTCTGGTTGTACCACTGGCAGCGCGTGTCGAGCATCACGTTGCCGCCGAGCGTGCCCATGGTCCGCAGCTGCGGACCGGAGATCAGGCCGACCGCCTGCGCCAGCGCCGGAGCGTGCTGCGCGACGCGCTCGTCGTCGGCGACCTGCGCCAGCGACACCATCGCGCCGATCGAGAGCCAGCCGTCGGCGTCGCGCTCGACCGCGCGCAGCTCCGCGATGTCCTCGAGCGACACGAGCACGTCGGGCTCGAACAGGCCGTGCTTCATGTTGGGCAGGATGTCGGTCCCGCCCGCGACGATGCGCGCCTCGCGCGTCGAATCGGCGAGCAGCGCGACGGCTTCGGCCACGGTGCCCGGGCGCTCGAGCGTGAACTTCGGCAGGCGCAGCATCAGCGCGTCTCCCGCGTGGGGGTCGGGGCGGAGGCCGTGGCGGTCGAGCCCGCGCTCGCGGCGTGCTCGCGCAGGCCGCGCAGCACGCGGCCCGGCGTGAACGGCAGGTGGCGCAGGCGCACGCCGACGGCGTCGTGGATGGCGTTGGCGAGCGCCGGGATCGAGCCGTGCAGCGGGCCCTCGCCGGCCTCCTTGGCGCCGTAGGGGCCCTCGGGGTCGATGCTCTCGACGATCATGGCGTGGATGTCGCCGACGTCGAGCGAGGTCGGCATCGCGTAGTCCAGCAGCGACGGCCCGCGGTGCAGGCCGAAGCGGTTGACGTCGTGGTCCTCGAGCAGCGCCTCGGCGAGGCCCATGTACGTCGAGCCCTCGATCTGCCCCGCGACCAGCGTCGGGTTCATCGCGCGCCCGCAATCGTGCGCGCACCAGGCGTTCGGCACGCGCACGATGCCGGTCTCGACGTCGACGGCGACCTCGACGACGTGCGCGGTGAAGGAATAGGCCGGCGAGGCGCCGATCGTCCCGCCGCGGTAGTCGCCGCCGAGCTTCGGCGTGTTGTAGGAGCCCGTGCTGCCCAGCGTGTCGAAGCGCGTCTCGGCGATCTGGAAGGCCTCGCGCAGCGGGATCGCGCGGCCCGGGTTCTCGAGGTCGATGGCACGGCCCTCGATCAGCCGCACGCGGCGCTCGTCGACCTCCCAGGCCTCGGCCAGCGCCGTGACGATCTGCGCGCGCAGCTTGCGGCAGGCGTCGATCGTCGCGTTGCCGACCATGAACGTGATGCGGCTCGAGTAGGCGCCCAGGTCGACGGGGCAGAGATCCGTGTCGGCCGCGACGACGCGCACGTTGTCGTAGGCCACGCCGAGCTCCTCGCACACGATCGCGCGCACGACGGTGTTCGAGCCCTGGCCGATGTCGTTGCCGCCCGTGAACGCGGTCACGAGGCCCGAGCGGTCGACCTTGAGCTGGATGCCGGCCTGCGGCATGTCGTTCGGGTACACCGGATAGTTCGTGCCCGAGATGTACATCGAACCGGCCATGCCGACGCCGCGCCCGAAGGGCAGCTTGCCGCGCTTGTCCTTCCATCCGGAGGCCTTCTCGATCACGTCGAGGCACTCGGG
>CAYGPA010000590.1:0-3074 GCA_964351535.1 uncultured Planctomycetaceae bacterium | reverse complement strand
CGCGGCATCTTCGCCAACGTGATCTCCGTCAGCTCGCCCGAGCTCCTGCTCGGCATCCTCGGCGACCAGGACGGCTACCGCCACCTGCGCCAGGGCCTCGGCATCTCGGGCGACCTGCACGCCGTCGAGGGCGCGGGGAAGAGCGAGGCGGGCCTCGTCAGCCTCGCCGGCCGGCGCGTGCCGATCGTCGCGGTGTGCGACGGCGAGGCGGGCCTGGTCGACAACATCGGCTCGATCGTCGGCGTCAAGCAAGAGACCTGCGCCGTGCGCCGCTTCTCCAAGTGCGGCCGCCCCGACCAGGTCTTCGGCTACCAGGGCCTCGACGGCGAGGCGATCACGGAAGCCTGCGGCAAGGTGCTCTCCGAGACGGCCCTGGAGGACCTCGTGGTCTCCCCCGCGCTGCTCGAACGCCTCGCCGGCAACGCCAACCGCACGCGCCCCGACTGGCGCGAGCTGTGGCCGGACGCGCCGCGGGGCTGAGCCTGGCGCGTTGCCGTCGCTCGACCTGGATTCCTGCGCGTCGCCCGCGGCGCGCTGCGACTCGTGATCTCCGCCAAGCCGTTCGCCTTCGCCGCGGCCCTCGCGCTGCTCGTCGTCCTCGGCGCGGCCTGGCTCGCGCGTCGCGGCGAGAGCCCCGTTCGGCTCGAGACGACTGCCGGTGCGGAAGAGTCCCGGCAGGCCGGCGCGCGTCTCGAGTCCGCGGCCCGCGCGAACGGTGAGCCGCAGCGCCGGAGCTCCGCATCGCACGAAGCCTCCGGGGACGAGGCCGCCGGCCCGCCGATCGCCGCCGAGCGGCCTCTCGCCTCGGCCACGCTACGGGTCCACGTACACTCCGCCGTCGACCGCGCCCCGGTCGGCGCGAACGTGGCCATCCGGACGGCCCCTCCGGGAGTCTCGGCGCCGGTCGCGACCGAACGGGTGGACGGGGCCTGGCTGGCGCGGGTGCCGGCGGGGCGCGTCCTCGACGTCTACGTCGGCGCCGGCCCGGACTGGCACGAGAGCTTCGCGCAGGTCGACGCCCTGGCGCCCGGGGAGCAGCGCGTGCTCCACGTGTCCGTGACCGCCGCCACCGAGCGCGTCTTCGTCGGACGCGTCGTCCGCGCCGAGGACGGCGCGCCGATCGAAGGCGCCCGCGTGACGCCGAACGCCTCCCGGACCTGGCGCCGGGTCCCCCCCGAGGAGCATCGCCCCGCGACGACCGACGCCGGAGGCTACTTCACGGTCCGCATGAGCTCCAAGACGTACGGGGTCCTGCGCGTCGAGGCACCCGGTCGCAGTCCGCGCTTCGTCGACGTCGACGGAAGGCACCCCACGCGCGAGAGCGCGCGGGAAATCTCCCTGGACCGCGCCTGCGAGCTGTTCCTGCGCGTCGTCGACGAGCGCGCGAGCGCGACGGAGTCCCTGATCGCTCGAATCGAGATCTCTCGCTCCCAGGCGCCCCACGCGCCCCGGGCTCCGTTCCTGCGCGCCACGGCCCTCGCGGAGATCGAGACGGACGGGGTCGAGGTCGACGGCGGCTTCGCGTTCCCGCGCGCGCCGACCGGCGTGCCGCTCGAGGTGACGCTGCGGCGAGCCGACTGGAAGACGCTCTACCGCCGCCTAGTGATCCTCGAAGCCGGGGAGCGTCGCGAGCTCGTGGCCCGCATCCGCCGCGGCGGCCGCGTCGTCGGCAGCGTGCTCGATCAACACGGCGAGCCCGTCCGCCACCAGAGAGTTCGCCTGGCCCTGTTCGCCGATCCCCGGCCGTGCCGCGCCTGGTCCGGGGACCACCCCGCGCACGTGACGGCGACGGACGACCGGGGTCGGTTCGTCCTGGAGGGAGTCGCGCCGGGGAGCTGGATCCTCGGCTTGCACGACCCCGACACACACATCGCTTCCACGGTTCACGTGGTCGAGGTCCCCGAAGGCGTCCGGGAGCAAACCGTCGAGCTGCAGGTCGATCGCGGACTGTCCCTCGAGGGCCTGGTGCTCGACGCGCGCGGCGAGCCCGCCGCGTCGCGCGACGTGCGCGCTCGGGGCAGCCCGGGCGAATGCGCGCTCGAGGCCGTCACCGACGGCGACGGACGCTTCCGCATCGCACCGGTGCCCATGGACGTCTACCACCTCACCGCCTGTGAGCACCAGAGTCACTCCTGCTCCGACGAGGTGTCCGCGGTCCCCGGGGAGTCGATCGTCCTGCGGTTGAACGAGGGAGGGGGACTGCTCGTCTCCGCTCACGACGGCACGACGGGCGAACCTCGCCCGGTCGACGTGCGCCTGACGAGCGCGGGCGGAACGCGCGGCGTCTACAGCACGCAGATCTCGGCGCCGGAGCGGATCCTCGACGGGCTGAAGCCGGGCCGGTACGACGTCTTCGTGCAGGCCTGGAACGGAGACCTCGGCCTCGCGGCCGGAGTCGTGGTCCAGGCCGGCCACCGACTCCCCGTCGACATCCTCCTGCATCCCGGCGCGCATCTCGAGGTTCGCTGCGGAAGGGAGCGTCCGCTCCTCGTGCGCGTCCTGCACTCGGGCGCGCAGATGGCCGAGGGGACGTGCAGCTCCGACCACGCGGCGCACGCCGTCGTCCCGGCCGGAGACGTCGTCGTCCAGGCCTTCGAGTCTCCGACGAGGATGCTCGTGGAGCGCGTCGTGCGCGTCGAAGCGGGTAGCGTCACGAGCCTCGACCTCGACGAGTGACGGGCGGCTGCCCGCCGGGAGCCGTGCGGTAGACTCCGCCCCATGACGTTGCACCCCCCGCCCGAGGACCCGCCGCCGTTCGCGCCGTTCCCGCAGCTTGCGAGCGAGCGCCTCTACGACTGCGAGTGGTGCGGGCTGCGGCGCGATCTCGTCGAGCTGCCGAACGGCCAGGGTCAGCCCTACCACGTGTTCGAGATCCCCGACGCGTCGGTCGTCGTGCCGATCCTCGCGGACGGCTCGATCGCCCTCGTCGGCCAGTACCGCTACCCGCACGGCGGGACGTACTGGGAGGTTCCGGCCGGGCGCATCGCCGAGGGGGAGTCGCCCGAGGCCTGCGCGCGGCGCGAGCTGCGCGAGGAGGCGGGGCTCGTGGCGCACGAGCTGATCGCGCTGCCGAC
>CAYGPA010000589.1:0-3076 GCA_964351535.1 uncultured Planctomycetaceae bacterium | reverse complement strand
CGCCAGGGCCCTCAGGTACTGCTCCATGGTCGCGTGGTGGCCGAAGACGAAGCGCGCGAGCGTGCGGAAGATCGCGGGCTTCACGAACCCGTCCTCCGTCACCGCGAGCACCGTTCCGCCGGCGTCCCGCTCCAGCGCGAACGTCCACGTGCCGCCGTAGGGGAGCGAGTCGTCGGCCACGCGCAGCACCAGGCGCTCGGGCGGCGTGCGCTCCTCGATCGCGTAGGTCTGCGGCCCGTGCCGGGTCTCCTCGACGTAGGCGGGCTTGCCGTCGATCGGCGCGAGCATCCGGACGCTCTTCACGTCCGGTCGCCAGCTCGGATAGGCCTGGAAGTCGGCGAGCGCGGCGAACACGACGTCGACGGGCGCGCGGAGACGGACGCGGCACGCAGCCGTGTGGTCGCGCGGCAGGAACGCACCGACGAGCGCGACCAGACCGACGAGCAGCACCAGGACGCCGAGGACGAGGAGGACCCACTTCATCGCGACACCTCGCGTCGGGGGAGCAGCGCGGCGGCCCGCGCGAGGAGTTCCAGGCCGTGGACGACCGCGCGCCGTTCGGCGGGTTGCAGGCGCTCGAGCGCCCCGCGGAGTCGCTCGTCGTCGAGCACGGAGGTCGCGCGCAGGGCCTCGGCCCCCGCCTCGGTGAGCCGCAGCAGCAGCGCGCGGCGGTCGTCGGGCGACGGCTCGCGGGCGACGTAGTCCCGAGCCGCGAGCCGCCCGACGGCCTCCGACAGCGTGGGCAGGCCGACGCCGAAGTGCCGCGCGAGCTCGGTGGCGGTGCGTCCCTCCGTCCGCGACAGGTGTGCGAGCAGCGACTGATCGCGCTCCGAGAGCCGCTCGTCGTTGCGCCGCGAGGAGACGTGGCGCACGTGGCAGGCGTGGTAGATCTGCGGGTACAGCCGCTGGATGTCGAGCAGGTCGTCGTCCATGGCCCGAGCGTAGGGCCGGACCGGGAACTTCGTCAAAACGAAGCACCTGCGCGCCCGCGCGGACCCGCGCCGCCCGATCGAGGACGCGGATCACCCGCTCGGCCTCGCGCAGCACGGGCTCGTCGCGGTCGCTCGCGACGTACGCGAAGCGCAGCTGCTTGTCCCTGCGGATCTCCCGGTCCGGGTCGCCCTCGAACACCCGACCACCGAGCACGGTGAGGCTCTGGAAGAAGGAGCCCGACATGCCCGAGTACGTACCGGCCGGGCGGCTGCCTCCGCGGAAGCCGACCAGGTGGTACTTCCCGCCCTCGATCGGGTGCTGCTTGCGAACGTGCTTCAAGAGGTCCTCGAGCGCGTGGTGCGTCGGGTGCGTCCACCAGCCGCGCTCCGGCGCGACGAGCACGAGCACGATGCATCCTTGCCGACGCGTGACGCCGTCGCAGAGGTTCGCGAGCGACCACGCGGCCGAGAGCGGTCCATGCCCGTCGCTGAACAGCACGACGGCGGGGTACTCGCGCGCGGCGTCGTAGCCCTCCGGCAGGATCAGCTCGTAGCGCATCTCGACGCCGTTGCGGCCCTTCAGCACCTTGAAGTCGTAGGGCTCCGGCAGCGCTACGTTGCCGCGCCGACGCACCTCCGCCAGGTCCTCGTCCGAGGCGATCGAGTCGAAGTCGAGGTAACCGGCCTCGATCGCCTGCACCAGCGTCTCCTCGGCGGTCTCGACGCGGTCCGTGAGCGCGTAGGCGCAGGCCAGGTTGTAGAGCGTCGCCGCCCGGGGCGCGCCGTGCAGGAGACCCTCCTGCCCGACCTCGATGGCCTGCTCCAGGTCGCCCTGGTTGTGCAGACCGTAGGCGAGCAGGAACCAGGCCATCCCGTTCTCCGCGTCGCCCTCGACGATCTCGCGGCAGGCCGCGACGCATTGCTCCCATCGTCCGCGGTCGATGTGCCTCTGGACCTGCTCGACGGTGGGAGGCTCACCGGGGGCGGCCAGGGCGAGGAGCAAGAGCGCGTGGGCGAGTCGCCTGAGCGTGAAGAGCGGCATGGGACCTCGCGGATGGGAGAAGAACGGGGTTGGGGTTCTCCCCGACGATGGCGCGGTGCGGCCCGAGGAATCGGCGGACCGCGACTTTCCTCGGCGGCCGGCCGCGACCGGGACCGCGGGGTGCCCTACGGCCCCCGCGGTCCGTCCATATCACGGACAGATCGTGAACTGCACGCCGTTGGTCAGCGTGTCGTTGAAGCCGTCGGCGAGCGCCGGGTCGCGCTGCAGGAGCTGGGCGTTGACGCGCGCACCGGCGGAGAGCGACGGGTCGGCGCCGCTCTGGATGCGGTTCTGGAAGTTCTTCGAGATGACGCCGGAGCACGGGCCGACTCCGGAGCTGCCGGAGTTCTTGGGCGGCAGGAAGCGGGTCAGCGGGGCCTTCACGCAGAGCTTGCCGTTGTGGAAGTTCAGGTTGGCCTTGCCGTTGAAACCGTAGAAGAAGAAGCCGGACTCGTTGGGCACGAGGTCGCTGGCCACGAAGCGGAACAGCGCGGTCGACGTCGCGCTCGGCGTGCCGGCGGTCGTCAGGAAGGGCACGCAGCCCAGCGAGTTGGTCTTGCCCGCGCAATACTGCGCCGGCGCCGGCTGCAGGTCGATCAGGAGCGCCGCGTCGAGCAGGCCGACGAGCTCGCTGTCCAGGATGGCCCAGCGACCGTTCTCGCTCATGGCGAAGCCGTCCTGGGTCGTCTGGACCTCCGTGATCAGCGTCGTGCCGACCAGGGTCACGCCCTCCTGCACGATGAGCGTCTTGTTGAAGAAGAGGCCCGTGTCGCGCGACGTGTCCGGATCGTTCCACTGGCCGACCCAGAGGACGTTGCCCTCGTCGTCGATGCGCACCGGGCCCGTGCCGAAGCTCGTCAGCGTGAAGGGGGCGATGTCCGGCAGCGTGTCGCCCTCCTGCACCCACTTCTGCCCGTTGCGGACGATCAGCGCGTTGCTCGCCGTGTCGCCGTCGAGCGAGCCGCTGAAGACGTAGTCGCCGCCGTCGCCGAGGTCGACCTTGCCCGAGGACAGGCTGGACCAGTTGCGCCCCGCCACCGGCGAGGGCGAGCCCTCCTGCGCCAGCAGCGTGTCGTTCAGGTACACGACGCCGTCGGTCGCC
>CAYGPA010000588.1:0-3089 GCA_964351535.1 uncultured Planctomycetaceae bacterium | reverse complement strand
TGGGCCTGCTGGCGCAGGACCTCCGCCCGCGGGCGCGCCGGGGTTCCCCACAAGACGGTACCGGGAGCGACGTCCCGCGTCACCCCGGCCTGGCCCCCGACCTGCACGCCGGCGCCGATGGACACGTGGCCGCCGACGCCGACCTGGCCCGCGAGGATCGCGCCGGCCCCGACGGTGCTGGAGCCCGCGATCCCGACCTGGGCCACGAGCAGCGCCCCCTCGCCGACCTGGACGTTGTGGGCCACGTGGACGAGGTTGTCGATCTTCGCCCCGCGGCAGATGCGGGTCGCGCCGAAGCGCGCGCGGTCGATGGTCGCGCCGGCGCCGATCTCGACGTCGTCCTCGACCACCACCACGCCGCACTGGGCGATCTTGCGCCAGCCGCCGTCGGTCGGCTCGAACCCGAACCCGTCGGCGCCCAGCACGGCTCCGGAGTGGATGATGCAGCGCTCCCCCACCACGGTGCGCTCGGCCAGGACCGCGCCGGAGTGGATCCAGGTTCCCGCGCCCACGGCCACGGCCCGGCCCAGCACGGCCCCGGGCATCACCACGGCCCCCGCGCCGAGCTCGCAGTCGGGCCCAATGCAGGCGAGCGCACCGACCGCCGCGTCGGCCGCGAGGCGCGCCGTGGCGTCGACGACGGCGCTCGGGTGGACGCCCGGCTCGGGGCGGAACGCGGGCGGCGCGAAGGCCTCGACCAGGGTCGAGAAGGCGCGCCCGGGGTTCTTGCAGCGCAGGAGCGCCACGTCGTCGCGACCCACGTCCGCGTCGGACGCGACCACGAGGGCCGCCGCGCGCGTCGTGGCGAGCTCCGCGCGGTAGCGCGGGTTGTCGAAGAAGCTGACGTGGCGCGGGCCCGCCTCGGCGAGCGCCGCGGGCCCGTCGACGAGTCGGTCGCCGTCTCCCTGCAGCTCGGCTCCACACAGCTGCGCCAGCTCGCGCAGGCTCATTCCCGTCACGGCGTTCACCTCGGGGGGTTGGCAGGACGTCAGTTGAAGGTCAGGCCGAACGAGAAGACCTGCGTCTCGTCGCCGTCTTCCTCGAGGATCGGGAACCCGAAGTTGAGGGTCAAGGGCAGCGGCGCTCCCAGGCCGATCCCGAAGCCGATCGAGGCGCGCAGCTCGTCGGGGTCGGGCAGGCCGCCGTCGGGGTCGAGGATGCCGTAGTCGAGGAACAGCACGCCGCGCAGCGTCTCGACCTCCTGGAACGTGCGGCGCTGGGTCTGGGACAGGAGCGGGATGACGTACTCGATCGTCCCGTTGAAGGTGCTCTCGCCGCCCAGCGCGAACCCGGAGATCGGGTCGACGGGACCGACGCCGCGGAAGTCGAAGCCGCGCAGGCTGCGGACCCCGCCCAGGAAGAAGCGCTCGCTGTAGGGCACGAGGTCGGTGTCGCCGAACGGCGTGGCCAGGCCGAGGTCGAGCTCGAAGTGCAGCACCTGGTCGAGCCCGCGCCGGTCCTGGCGCACGGACGTGTACAGGTCGAGCTGGTTCACGGTGCTGAAGAACTCGTAGCCCGAGCCGAGCGCGTCGGTGTAGCAGGCGTTGTTCGAGCGGAACTGGATGCCGTTGCGCGGCGTGAGGATGTTGTCGAGGTCGCGGTAGACGAGGTCGCCGAGGAGGCCGTTCAGGCGCTCCTTGCCGTCCGCGGCCTGGTCGACGAGGGACTTCGGGCCGGCCGGCGGCTGCGGCGGCCTGCCGAAGTCGATCAGCTGGTTGGTGATCCGCGAGTCGAGGTCGTCGACCTCGACGGTCCCGACCTGCACCCCGCCGAAGATCGAGAAGTTGCGCCCGAAGCGGCGCGAGAGGCGCAGGACCAGCGCGCTGCGGCGCTCGTCGTGCGACGCGAAGATCCGGTCGCGCGCGTACAGGTCCACGTCGAGGCCGATCGGCTCGAGGTGCCGCCGGAAGATGTCGGGCTCCTGGAAGCGAATGCGGAAGCGGTTGACCTGCGTGCCCGGCGAGACCTCGATGTCGAGCCGCTGTCCGGCGCCGTGGAAGGCCTCCTTGCGGTACACCTCGCCGGGCATGGCCCACGGTGAGCTGGGCGGCCGCGAGATGTCGAAGTTGCGCATCGACACGCCGAGCAGCGCGAACAGTCCGTTGTTCGTGTCGAAGCCGCCCGAGACGTTGAAGTCGACCACTCGCCCCTCCTCGACCAGGAACTCGAGGTCGACGTCGGAGTCGAACCCGTCCACCTCCACGAAGCGGAAGGTCGGGTCCACGTGCTCGAGCGGGTTGCCCGGATCCGAGAAGTAGCCGGTGCCCTGCACGCGCGCGAGCGAGCGGCGGATCTCGCCCATGTCGGCCGCGTCGCCGGGGAACACGGAGAGCTCGCGCCGCAGCACGCGGTCCAGCGTGTGCTCCGTCCCGGCGAAGCGGATCTCGCGGATCCGCAGCTGGCGTCCCTGGACAACGCGGTAGGTCACGTCGACGGTCTTGTTCTCGACGTCGTAGATCAGGAGCGGGTCGACGACCTGAAAGCGCATCGAGCGCGGCAAGCTGAAGTGGTCGACGTACCCGCGCTCGCCGTAGTGGTCGAGCAGCGCGCGCTCGGCCTGCAGGCGACCGGTGGCGCTGTAGGCGTCGCCGGGGGAGAGCTCCAGCAGTTCGACGAGCTCCTCCTCGGGGAAGAGCAGCTCGGACGGCGTGAACGTGGCCTCGCCCGTCTCGTCGCGGGGCCCCCACTCGACCGCCTGCACGCCGACCTTGGCGACGCGGTAGGGCTCGCCCTCGTCGACGACGATGTGGATGACGACGCGGTTGCGCTCCTCGTTGAAGTCGAGGCGCTCGACCTCGACCACCGCGTCGAGGTACCCCCGGTCGCGGTAGACCTGGCGCATGGCGACGAGGTCGGCCTGCAGCTCCTCCTCGACGAAGCGGTCCCCGAACCAGTTCAGCACCCCGGGACCGCCCAGGCTGCGCCGGGCCAGGTGCGACAGGCCGCGGCGCCAGAGCAGCATGCCGCGGTCGGGCATGGAGTCGTTGCCGCGGACGATCACGTCGGAGACGCGCACCCGCGGGCCCTCGCGGATCTCGAAGATCACGTCGGGGACCACGCCCTCCTCCGCGCCGCCGCGCGTCACCACG
>CAYGPA010000587.1:0-3100 GCA_964351535.1 uncultured Planctomycetaceae bacterium | reverse complement strand
CGCGTGTCGAGGTGCCCGTCCTCGCGCCAGTACGTCCAGAATCCCGTCTTCTTGCCGGCCTCGAAGATCCCTTCGCAAGCCTTCTGGCCGTCGGCGTACCAGTGCGTCCAGAGGCCCTGCCGCGCACCGCGCGCCCAGAGGCCTTCCGCGGCCTTGATGCCCGTCTCGTGCCAGTAGATCCAGTAGCCGTCGGGGCGCTCGTGGACGTAGACGCCGGTCGCGCCGCGGCGGCCGTTGGGGTAGAGCAGCCGATCGTCGGTCGGGACGATGCGGCGACCGCCCTGGTACATGCCGGTCACGTCGGCGTCGAGGGTGCCGTCGCTGGCCCACCCGTTGCGCCAGCCCGTGTAGCCCCCGCAGCTCGCGAGGGCGGCCAGCGCGAGGCAGGCCAGGACGAGCACCGGCGGCCGCGCACCGTCACGCCCGGGCCCCGCCGCGCGAGCGCCCGGCCTCGAGCCCGCGCGGGCCGCCGCGGCGCGCGGGACACCGCCCGGGCGCCGCGCCGGGGCGGAGAAGCGCGAACGCGCGCAACGCAATCTGTGGATCCACGTGCGCACGATGAGATTATGGACGCCTCCGGGGTGCGGCTCCAGCCGGGATCTCCGGGCGAGACCGAACGCGCCGACAGCCGCCAGGGCCGAGCCCGAGGGCGCTCGACCCGCGCGGCGGAGCCTCGGAGTCCCCGCCTGGGGTATCTTTGCCGTGGCAGGCGCCGCGCGCGGCGCTGCACCTCCATCCGCCGCCGAACCCCGCCTCGACCTCTCCTCGGCTCCCTCGGCACCCGGTCCGCCTCGATCGAGGCCCCCGCCGCCCAACGCCATGAACACCTCCGTGGACTCCCTCTCCGAGCGCCTCGACGCGCTCGAAACGCATCTCCGCTCCACGCGCCGATCGGCGCGCCTCCACCGGAGCCTGGCCCTCGGGCTCGGCGCCCTGCTCGTCGCGAGCGTGCTCCAGGGCGCCGCGCCGGTCGACGACGTGCCTCTCGTCGTGCGCGCCAAGCGCTTCGAGGTGGTCGACGACACCGGCGAGGTCGTCCTGGTGGCACGCGCCGACGAGCACGGGGGAGCGTTCGAGCTCTTCAACGCCGACGGCCGGCGCCTGACCAGCCTGCGCGCCGAGGACCACGGCGGGATGTTCACGGTGCACAACGCGCTCGGCAAACCGGTCGTGACGATCATGGACGCGCCCGACGGCGGCTCGGTCACCGTGCAGGACTCCGACGGTTCGCCGGTCTTCAGCGCCGAGGCCGGACCCGAGGGCGGCGAGCTCGGCATCTGGAGTCTCGACTCGAAGGGCGGCCTGTTCGCCAACGCGACGCGCCCGGGCGGCAACCTGACGCTGATCGGCGTGGACGGCAAGCCGGTCTTCACGGCGGCGCCGACGCTGCAGGGCGCCAGCGTGACGGTGGCGAATCGCGGCGGCGAAGTGCTCGCCGCACTGGAGACGACGCTGGTCAGCTCGTCGCTGGCGCTGAGCGACCGCACCGGGGACAAGCGCTTCGTCGCGCGCGCGACGGCTTTCGGCGGCGCGCTGGCCGTGTCGAACGGCCAGGGCAAGCCGACCTTCGCCGTTCAGCCCGAGCCGCGCGGCAGCTCGCTCGCGCTCTTCGACGCGCGGGGCAAGCCCGTGTTCCGGGTGACGAGCGAGGGACCCCACACCGACCTCTCCCTGCAGACCGGAGCCGGCCAGAAGATCCTCGCGCTGAGCTCGGTCGGCACGCCGGGCGCACCGGCGATCCCTCCGGCGCGCAAGAAGGCTCCGGGGGCGCAGCCCGCCGAAACCGGTGCACCGAACGCGGGCGACCCGGCCGCGGCGAAACCCGGTTCGAAGCCCGCCGCGAAACCCAAGGGCAAGCGCGGCAAAGCAGGAGCTCAGCCGAAACCCGCGGGAGGCGAGGATCCTCCCGCGAGCCCGAAGCCCGGCGGCAAGCGCAAGAAGAAGCCCGCGCAGGACTGAGCGTTCGCGGTCGAATCCGGCACACGCCTCCGGCACCCCCCGACAGCCGCCCGCCTTGACGGTCTGCGGCCCTTCCTCGAAGATCGTTCGCTCCGGCCAGCGCCACGGCATCCGCCTCCGCGGAGGCCTCCAGCTCTCTCTCCCTCCGACCCCCAGGAACCACCATGACGATCCCCCTTGCCAAGCTCGGCGGGCACGCGCTTCGCGCGTTCTGCGCCACGGCCGTCGCCGTCGCCGCCGCCAGCGAAGTGGCCTCCGCCCAGACGGGCCCGATGGCCCGCGAGTCCTTCGACTGGAGTTTCGACTCCGGCCCCCTGGCCAACCCGAGCGCTCGCGCGGAGGTGCTCGTCTCCGAGCCCGTCGAGGTCCGCGGCGCCCCCTGGATCCGCGTGTACTTCGAGAACGTCGTGCTGTCGCCGGGCTCGGTCGTGCGCGTCACGGGGCACCGCGAGGGCTGGGTGCAGGAGCTCGACACGGTCGGATTGCGCCAGTGGAACAACGCCTCGGCGTACTTCAACGGCGACGCCGTCCAGGTCGAGCTGGTCGCCGCGCCCGGCGCCAGCGGTGATCGCCTCGGCATCCGCAGCACGGAGATCGGCGCGCTCGGCTCGTTCGAGACGATCTGCGGCCCCATCGACGACCGCCAGCCGTCCAACGACGCGCGCCAGGGTCGCATGGTCCCGGTCGGCTGCACCGCGTGGCTCCTCGACGACTGCAACCACTGCCTGCTGGCGGCCGGGCACTGCATCAGCTTCGGCGGCAACAGCCAGACCATCGAGTTCAACGTCCCGCCGTCGCTCTCCAACGGCACGATCCAGCACCCGCCGCCGCAGGACCAGTACCCGATGGACGCCTCGTCCGTGCAGGACGACTGGACCGTCATCGGCAACGACTGGACCTACTTCGGCGTCTTCACGAACGGCACCACGGGCCTGACCGCCGGCGAGGCCCAGGGCGCGTTCTACACCCTGGCGGATCCGCCCGCCTTCGACCCGAGCATCCAGATCCGCATCACGGGCTACGGCACGTCGGCGATCGGGCCGCTCAACCAGGTGCAGAAGACGCACCTCGGCCCGATGGACTCGGGTAGCGGCGGCACGATCCTGCGCTACGCGACCGACACGACCGGCGGCAACTCCGG
>CAYGPA010000586.1:0-3128 GCA_964351535.1 uncultured Planctomycetaceae bacterium | reverse complement strand
GGCGGGTCGTCGGGCGGGAACGTCCCGTCGCGGTTCACGACCTTCATGCCGTGGTCCGACACGACGACGACGGTCGTGTCCGCCGGATAGGCCGCCACCAGCTCGCCGAGCGCGCCGTCGACGTAGCGGTAGTAGTCGCGCACGACGTCGCGGAAGTTCTCGACGTCCTCCGCCGCCGGCGGGTGCTCGTAGCGCTCGGGGAACATGTAGCGCCAGAAGCGGTGGCCGACGACGTCGGGTCCGCCGAAGTAGACGAGGTTCAGGTCGCTCGGACCGTGGCGTTCGAGCAGGTCGAGCGTCACCGCGAGGTACGTGGCGTCCGCGCGGAAGGCCCAGCGGCAGTTGTCCCACAGGCGACGCTCCAGCTCGCGCAGCGGGTGCGGAAAGGTGCCGAAGATGCGCTGGAGGCGCGCGTCGAGGGTGCGCTCGCTCTCGGCCAGCGTGGCCATGACGGCCTCCTGCTCCGCGGGCGGGTGCACCTGTCCGGGCACGCCCTCCACCAGCGCGCCCTTCCAGACGTTGCGTGCGCCGGCGGTGTCGAGCTGCTCCAGCGTGTTGGTCTGCGCGACCATCACGCCCTCGATCGCGTCCACCGGCCAGGTCATCCACCACCCGATGCACGTCGTCGAGCGCCCGTGGTCCGACAGGATGTTCCAGACCGCCTTCGTCCGCCGGTCCGCGTTCGTGTAGAGGCGCACGCGCCCCTCGGCGTCGCGCCGCGCGAAGTTGCCGATGCCGTGCTGCTGCGGCGGCTTGCCCGTCGCGATCGTCGTCCAGATGATGGGGGAGGAGGTCGGCTCGAACGTGCGCAGGTAGCCGAACGTGCCGCGCTCCATCAGGCTCGCGAGGTTCGGCAGGTCGCCGGCCGCGAGCCACGGGACGAGCACGTCCCACTCCAGGCCGTCGACTCCGACGACGAGGACGGGCGGTGCGGCCGCGCTCGTCTCGGACTGCGTCGGCGCGGGCCCGCAGGCGAGCAGCAGGCACGCGGCGACGACCGCGGCGCCCAGCGGCGAGCGAGCGCGCGACGCCGCGGTTCGCGGGCGGCCAGCTCGGTGGCGATCGCGGGGGCAGCACTCGGCTCGGCGACTGTTCGACGGACGGCGCATGATCGCGCACGCTAGCACGGGCTCGCCGAGGCCGCCAACTGTGCCGGGCCTGCGCAGCGGGTTAGGATCCCCTTCCCGTGAGCTCCCCGACACAGCGAACTCTGCGGCGCGCCCGTGCGCACCTCGACGTATCCGGCGGCCGCGATACGCGGCGAGCCGTTCGCGGACTGGTGTTCGCGTGCGCGCTGCTGACGAGCCCGGCCTGCGCGCCGCGGGAGGACACGCTCGCGCCCGATCCCGTCGCGTATCCGCGCGCGGAGGAGCTCGACCCGGACGTGCGCGAGAAGCTCGGCTCGCTGCTCGAACGCGCGCGCGAGCATCCCGGGGACGCCGAGCGGCACGGCGAGCTGGGCCTGCTCTACGAGGCCAACGACCTCTGGCGCGAGGCCGAGGCGAGCTTCGCCAACGCCGCCCTGCTTGCGCCCGACGAACCAGGGTGGCGCTACCACCGCGCGCTCGCGCTGCGGCAGGCCGGGGAGTTCACGCAGGCGCTCGAGGCGCTGCGCGACGTCGCGGCGAGCGCGCCCGCGTTCGCGCCGGCCCAGGAGCGCCTGGGGCACTGGCTCGTCGACGCGGGGGATCTCGAGGGCGCCGAGCGCGCCTACCTCGCCGCGCTCGAGCACGCGCCCGGGGCTCCGAGCTGCCTCGCCGGCCTCGCCGACATCCGCCTGGCGCAGGGACGACCGGAGGAAGCGCGCCAGCTCGCGGAGGATGCGCTGCGCGCCGACCCCGCCTACCGCCTGGCGCACTTCACGCTCGGAGGCGCGTACCGGGACCTGGGGCGCCGCGAGGAGTCCGAGCGCGAGCTGGCGCTCGGGGTCGGCGCGGAGCGCGCCCACCTCGCCGATCCGCTGTCGCTGCGGCTCGACGAGTACCGCCTGAACCTCTCCGGCCGCGTGAACCAGGCGGCCGAGTGGATCGAGACGGGCCAGGCGGAGCGCGCGATCGCGCTGCTCGAGCCGGCCCTCGCGAGCCACGGCGAGGACGTCGAGCTCGTCAGCAACCTGGGCTCGGCCTACCAGGCGCTGGGTCGCTTCGCGGACGCGCAGCGCATGTTCCTGCGCGCGACGCGCGTCGACCCGGGCTCGTTCGCCGGCTTCCTGAACCTGTCGATCTGCCTGCTGGCGCAGGGCGAGGCCGCGCAGGCCTTGCCGCCGGTCCAGCGCGCCCTCGAGCTCGCGCCGGAGCTGGGCGCCGCGCACTTCGCGCACGGGCGCGTCCTCGCGGCCCTGGCCCGCCACGTCGAAGCCCTCGCCGCGTTCGAGCTCGCGTCCCGCTTCGATCCCGACGACGGGCTCGTCGACGTGGCCCTCGCGGAGACGCTCGTGCGGCTCGAACGCCCCGACGAAGCGCTCGAGCGCTACACCAGGGCCGTGGAGAAGCTGCCCGACCACTTCCCCGCGCACGTGCTGCGCGGACTCGTCGCGCTGAGCCTGGGGCGGACCGACGTCGCGCGCGCCGCGGCGGAGGCCGCGCGCAAGCTCGACCCCGACCATCCCGGACTGCGCGAGCTGGATCGGCGGCTGGCGGAGGGGCGCCGGCCGTGAAGCGCGCCCTCGCCATCGCCGTGGCCGCGTGCCTGGTCTCCTGCGGCCCGGAGGAATCCGTCTCTCCCGTGTCGGCGGTCCCCGCGACGGCGAGCCGTGCGTGGTTCGTTCCGGCGGAGGTCGAGGCGGGCCTGCAGTGGAGCCACGTGCGCGGCGCGACGACGCGCTACTGGTTCCCGGAGATCATGGGCGGCGGCGCGGCGTTCCTCGACTTCGACGGGGACGGCTGGCTCGACCTGTATCTCGTGCAGAGCGGCGAGCTCGACCCCGCCGCGCCGGAACGTCCGGGCAACGCGCTGTGGCGCAACCGCGGCGACGGCACGTTCGAGGACGTCACGAAGCGCGCGGGCGTCGGCGACGCGGGCTACGGCATGGGCGTGGCGTGCGGCGACTACGACGGCGACGGGCACACCGACCTCTACGTGACGAACGTCGGCGCCAACGTGCTGTACCGCAACCGCGGGGACGGGAC
>CAYGPA010000585.1:0-3144 GCA_964351535.1 uncultured Planctomycetaceae bacterium | reverse complement strand
GCGACCGATCTGGCCCTGGCGCGCGGCTACATGGACTTCGAGGGCGTCCCGGGACACGAGTTCGTCGGCGAGGCCCTCGACGGACCCCTGCGCGGTCGTCGCGTGGTGGGGGAGATCAACGCCGGCTGCGGGCACTGCGCGGACTGTGCGGCCGGCGACTCGCGCCACTGTCGCGAGCGGACGGTGCTGGGAATCCTCGGGCGCTCCGGCGCCTTCGCCGAGGAGCTCGCGCTGCCGGCCGCCAACCTGCACGCGGTACCGGACGCGCTGCCGAACGATCACGCGGTGTTCGCGGAGCCGCTGGCGGCGGCCTTCGAGATCGCGGAGCAGGTCGAGCTTTCCGCGGGCGACCGGGCGCTGGTCGCCGGCGACGGCCGGCTGGGCCTCCTCTGCGCGCAGGTCCTCGCCTTGCGCGGCCTCGAGGTGACCCTGCTCGGTCGGCATCCCGAGCGAGCCGCGTGGTTCCCGGGAATCCGACACGAGACCGCGCCGCTGTCCGGGCCCCCCGGTGCACCCGATCCAGCAGGGGCGCGCGACTTCGACCTGGCGGTCGAGGCGACCGGCGACCCCGAGGCCCTGTCGGCGATCCTCCAGCGGGTACGGCCGCGCGGGACGGTCGTCCTGAAGACGACGACCGAGAGACCCGCCACCCTCGACTTCGCGCGCGTGGTGGTGGACGAGCTGACCCTGGTCGGCTCCCGCTGTGGGCCCTTCGAGCCGGCCCTCGCGTCCCTCGCGGCGGGCGACGTCCGCGTCGAACCCATGATCTCCGCGCGTTTCCCGCTGTCGGAAGGACCTGCGGCGTTCGAGCACGCCTCTCGGCCCGGTATCCTCAAGGTCCTCATGGACATGGAGCAAGCATGACCGCCTCCGAGCTTCGCCAGCTGGCGAAACGCTTCGGCCAGGATCACCTCGTCGCGCAGCTCGACGAGCTGCCGGCGGACGAGGCCGAGCGCCTGACGGAGCAAGTGGCGGAGCTCGACTTCGAGCTCGTCAGCGAGCTCGCCTCGACCCTGGACCAGGAGCCCGACGTGCCGGAGGCCGCGTCGATCGAGCCCCCGGAGCTCTTCCCGAGCGACGCGAAGGACCGCGCCGAGGAGGCGGAGCGCGCGCGCGAGCGCGGCGCCGAGCTTCTGGCCGCGGGCAAGGTCGGCTACCTGCTCGTCGCGGGCGGACAGGCCTCGCGGCTGGGCTACGACGGCCCGAAGGGAACGTTCCCGGTCGGGCCGGTGACCGGGTGCTCGCTGTTCGAGCTGCACGCCCGCCGACTGCTCGCCGCGCGCGAGCGGCACGGTGCGCCCACGCCCTGGTACGTGATGACGTCGCGCGCCAACGACGGGCCGACACGCGAGTTCTTCGCGCAGCACGACCACTTCGGGCTCGATCCCGACGACGTCTTCTTCTTCCGCCAGGGCATGATCCCGGCGGTCGACTTCGACGGCCGCATCCTGCTGAAGTCGCGCGCGGAGGTGTTCCTCGCGCCGAACGGGCACGGAGGTTCACTGCTCGCCCTCAGCGAGTCCGGAGCGCTCGCCGACATGCGCAAGCGCGGCGTCGAGCACATCTCCTACTTCCAGGTCGACAACCCGCTCGCGCGGCCGGCCGATCCGCTGTTCCTCGGCCTGCACGCCGAGGCCGAGGCCGGCATGTCCAGCAAGGTGGTCGCGAAGCGCGATCCGGGCGAGAAGGTCGGCGTGCTGGGACGCGTGGACGGCGTGCTGGGCTGCATCGAGTACTCCGACCTCCCCGAGGACCTGCGCGAGGCGCGGGACGAGGAGGGGCGACTGCGCTTCCGCGCGGGGAACATCGCCGTCCACGTCCTCGGCGTCGACTTCGTCGACGAGCTGACCCGCGACGGCCTCGAGCTGCCGTGGCACGTGGCCAAGAAGACCATGAAGGTGTGGCGCGACGGCGGCGACACCGAGACGCAGGGCGCCAAGTTCGAGACGTTCGTCTTCGACGCGCTCCACCGCTCGCCGCGCAGCGTGACGCTCGAGGTGCAGCGGCGTCACGAGTTCAGCCCCGTGAAGAACCGCGACGGCGAGGACTCGCCCGCGTCGTGCCGCAGGGACCTCTGTCGGCTCTTCGCGAGCTGGGTCGAGGCGCGCGGCCTGCCGCTCCCGCGGGCGGGCGAGGATGCCGTCATCCCGGTCGAGGTCGACCCGCGCCTGGCCGAGACCCGCGAGGAGTTCCTGGCCCTCCCGAACCCGCTGCCCGACGTGCGCGACAACGGGCATTTCTACACGCTCCGCGCAGCCGTCTCCGGGAGCTGACCGGCGGTCCCCGATGGCGTCTCCGATCCCGGTCGCCGTGGTCGGCCGCGGCCGTCTGGGCGCGTTCGCGAGCCGGCTGCTGGAGTCCGATGCCTCGTTCCGGCTCGTGGCCTCCTACGGTCGCGAGGACGGCTGGGCCGCGCGGATCCAGGCGAGCGAGGCGGGGGTGGCGCTGGACGCCACGGTCGCGGGTCTCGGCGAGGAGCACGCGCTCCGGATGCTCGCGCTCGGCGTGCGGCCGGTGGTCGCCACGAGCGGCGTCGACCCCGCGGCGGGGGAGCGCCTCGACGCCCGCGCGCGGGAGCTCGGTCTGGGAGGGCTGGTCGTGCCGAACTTCAGCCTGGGGGCGCTCTGGTTGCGGCGGGCGGCGGAGCTGCTCGCCGCGCAGTTCCCGGCGGTGGAGATCGTGGAGGGCCACCACGCGGGGAAGCGCGACGCTCCGAGCTCCACGGCCCTCGACGTGGCGCGTTGCATCGCGTCCGCCCGCGGACCGGGTCCCGGAGCGACTTCTCCCGTCCCGATCCACTCCGTGCGTCTACCCGGGCTCCACGCCTGCCACGAGGTGATCTTCGGCGGCGAGGGCGAGGTCCTGACCCTGCGTCACGACGTGCACGGCCCCGAGGCCTTCGGTCCCGGACTCCTGCTCGCCCTGCTGCACGCGGCGTCAGCCGTCGGCGTCGGCTACGGACTCGACTGCGCACTCGAGACGCGGGCGCGTTCCTGAGCCGCGATTCAAGGTGTCCTGGCGACCTGAGGGCGTCGGCGACGTAGACTCTCGGCTCGAGCCAGGGTGGCGGAATTGGCAGACGCGGCGGATTCAAAATCCGCTTCCCGCAAGGGAGTGAGGGTTCGAGTCCCTCCCTTGGCACCA
>CAYGPA010000584.1:0-3149 GCA_964351535.1 uncultured Planctomycetaceae bacterium | reverse complement strand
GAGCGCACGTCGAACGAGCGCACGACGTCGATGTCGTAGGCCATGATGTACGGCGGCTGGACGTGGTGCGTGGTCGGCACGACGTCGGACCAGAAGATCGCCGTCTCGCCGTCCTCGTCCTCGCCGATCGTGATCACGCTGACGCCGTCGGAGTGCCCGCCCAGCACGTGCGCGCGCAACCCGGGCAGGAGCTCGCGCGAGCCCTCGAACGTCTCCAGCAGGCCGGCGCTCTCGATGGGCTCGACGTCCTCGGCCCGGTAAGAAGCGCGGCGCGCGTGGTCGGCGTGCTTCGCCATCGCCACCTCGACGGTCGGCGCGAAGTGGCGGGCGTTCGGGAACTGCGGAACGAGCACGCCGTCGCGCTCGACGACCTGGGCGCCGATGTGATCGAAGTGACAGTGACTGGCCACGACGTGCGTGACGTCCTCCGGCGCGACTCCCGCGGCCGCGAGCTCGTCGCGGAGCGTCGTCTCCCGGCGGATGCGGTAGATCGCGCGCCACTTGTCGTCCCAGCGGTCGCCGATACCGACCTCGATCACGACGTTGTGATCGTCGCGCTGGGCGAGGAACGGCCGCAGCGCGAGCTCGATCGTGTTGTCCTCGTCCGGCGGAGTCATCGACTGCCACATGGCCTTCGGAACGACCCCCCACATCGAGCCGCCGTCGAGTCTCAGGCTGCCGTCCGAGAGCGCGGTGATGCGCCAGTCGCCGACCTCGACCGACGCGGGACCCGCGTGGGAGTTCGCCGAGGCCTCGTGCGGAGCGGATGCGTCAGCCATGCCCAGAGGATACCGTTCGCGCCGCGCTCCGCCGGCCGTGGACCGCGGTCCGCGCGGCAGGTCCGCGGGGATTCTGCTGGACGCGGGCCGCGGCGCGGCCAAACCTCGACGTCGACATGAACGACCCTCCCGCTTCGCGGAGCCCGTACGAGGGCGATCCGCCCGGTCGCCTCGGCGCCCCGGCCTGGGGCACGATCGTCGCTGGCCTCGTTCAGTTCGCCTTCGGCGCGCTGATGACGGTCGGCATGTACATGGCCTTCTTCGTCGAGGACCCGACCGAGGTCTGGGAGGACGCCGAGCTGCCCCCGGGCTTCTCGCCCGAGTTCATGAGCTGGGCCATGGTCCTGATGTTCGGGGGCCTGACCGCGACCGGTGGGGTCATGATCGCCGGCGGCATCGCCGCGCTGCGGCGCGGTCGCTGGTGGCTGGCGCTCGCCGGTGCGGTGACCGCGATCGCGCTCAACGGCATGTTCCTCTGCCCCATCGGACCGATCTTCGGAATCTGGCTGATCGTGCGGCTGCTGCAGCCGGAGATCCGCGAGAGCTTCGCGAACCAGACGCCCGCGGTGCCGATCGAGGCGGACGAGAGCGCCTGGCGCTGAACCGCGCAGCGGGGCCTCGCGGAGCCGCGCCTCGGGTCACTCCTTCTCGCGGTTGTACCAGGCGTGCAGCCTCGTCGGCTCGAGGCCCACGGCGCCCGCGGCGAGGATGGCCGCGTCGATCAGGGCCTGGCGTGCGACTCCGTGGTGCAGGAAGCGGCGCGGGCTCGCGGTGAGGCGTGCACGCGCGAGCCGCAGCGCGCCGACCCGTCGCAGGCGCCGGCAGAACGCGACGTCCTCGAGCAGGCTCCGGCGGGGGAAACCACCGACGTCCGCGAAGGCGCTCGCGCGCGCGAAGATGCCCTGATCGCCGTAGTAGGATCCCGTCAGGCGCATGCGCACACGGTTGATCGCGCCGATCCCCACGAGGAGTCGCCGCGACAGGCCGCGCGCGTCGGCCAGGTCCCACGCGAAGTCGAAGGCGCCGCCGACGACTTCCGGATCCTCGAGCGCCGATGCGAGAGCGGCGTCCCAGCCGGGCGGCGGCACGGCGTCGGCGTGCAGGAAGAAGAGCGCCTCGAGCTCGGGGCACGCGCGCAGCGCGCGCGCGGCGCCGGCGTTCAGCGCCGCGGCGCGACAGTCGAGGCCCGCGCCCGTCTCGACCAGCGCGCCCGCCGCGCTCGCGATCCGGCGCGTGTCGTCGGTGCTGCCGCAATCGGCGACGACCACCACGACCGGCCGCCCGCGGGTCGCGACGCTCCGCACGGTCGCGGCGATGCGCTGCTCCTCGTTCAGCGTCGGGATGACGACGGCGATCTTCACCTCAGGGCGCCGCGTTGATCGTCCAGTCGTACGGCAGGAACAGGATCTCGTCGTCCGCCGCGGCGAGCAGCGCGGCGCGGCGTTCCTCGTCCTCGACGAAGCGCTGGATCACGCCCGCGAGGCCGCCGAGGCCCTCGAAGTCCTCGCGGTACCACTCGAAGATCGAGGACATCCACAGGCGCCCCTCGGCGTCGAGGCGCACCCCGTCGGGCTCGGCGAGCCAGCGGCGTCCGAGGCTCTCGAGCTGTTCGTCGAGGAGTTCCGCGTCGAACGGCTCCTCGAGCAGCGGCGGGCATCCGAGGGCGCCGCAAACGAGCGCGAAGTGGACGCGCGCCTCGTCGAACACGGGGCGGATCAGCTTCTGCTCGAGCGCGTGGAGGGTCACCCACGAGCCGTCCACGCGCCAGCGGTTCCACACGAACCAGAGCTTGTTCACCTCGTCGCCCTCGTCGAACCCGGGCTCTCCGGCTCCCGAGTCCAGCCAACGCCGCAGCATGATCGCGTTGTACGCGTTCAGGTAGTAGGCGAGGCGCTGCTCGGTGGTCGCGAAGCTCTCCGGCGTCGCGCGGGGTCCGTAGCGGCCGACGGCGTCGAGGTAGCGGTCGAGGTCGAGCTCGTGGTCGGCGCGCAGCACGGCGTAGTCGACGAGTCCGTCGCGCACCGACGCGGCCAGCAGCGAGGCGTAGGGCTCGTCGCCGTAGGCCTCCAGGCGCTGCTCGGGATCGACCCGGATCGAGCGACACGCCGAGCCCGCCAGGAAGCCGAGCGCCACGGTCAGCGCAACGACGACCTGCAGCAGCACGCGCAGCCGCCGCGGTCCTCGGGATCGCTGGGGTCGTCCCTGGTCCATGTCGGGCGCGGCCGCGGGTGCCGCGTGGCTCCTACCGCTCGCTGAGGATGTGGCGCGAGATGACCAGCCGCTGGATCTCGCTGGTGCCCTCGCCGATGACGCAGAGCTTGGCGTCGCGCCACATGCGCTCGACGGGGTACTCGCGGCTGTAGCCGTAGC
>CAYGPA010000583.1:0-3155 GCA_964351535.1 uncultured Planctomycetaceae bacterium | reverse complement strand
GCCCGCGACCTCGTCGAGAGCCTGCCGGCCGCTCAGCTCCGCATCGCCGACGGCGCGCGATGATCGCCGCCGCGCTCTGCGCCGTCCTGCTGGTCCCCGTGCGCGGAAGCGGGGTCGCTCCGATTCCCGCGCAGGAAGACCCGGCCGTCGCCCGCGAGTGGGACGTCCGCCGTCGCGTGCTGGAGCCGCGCGCGCACGCGCCGGCGCTGCTCGAGCGCGCGCACGCCGCCGACTGGACCGCGCGCGCCGCGGCCTGGGAGACGCTCGTGCGCGCGGACCGCGTACACCCCGGCGTCTTCGCGCGCGAGGTCGAGGGCGCGCCCGGCGCCGGCCGGCGGGGCGAGTCGGCCGCCGAGGAGCGCGCTCCGGCCGCGTCGCCGCCGGCGCCCTGGGTCTCCGCGCTGCGCGCGGCGCTGGACGACGCGCACCCCAACGTTCGCGCGCTGGCGCTCGAGTTCCTGGCGGAGTACCCGGCCTGGGTCGCGCTCGACGGGCCGGCCGCGCGCCGGCTCGCGACGGACCCGCTGCCGCAGGTGCGGATCGCGCTCGCGCGCGTGCTCGATCGACAGGCGGGTCCGCTGGCGGTCGACGTGCTCGCGCGCCTCGCCGAGGATCCCGACCCGCGCGTGGGCACGCGCGCGCGCCGCGCGCTCTTTCGCCAGGAGCGCAGCGCCGAACCGGCCAAGTTCGCCGCGCTGGAGCGCTTCGATCCGCGCGAGGAGCGCGCGGCGTTCGCCGAGCGCCTGAGCGAGCTCGCCGCGGGCGAACCGACCGCGACGGTCCTGCGCGCGCTCGAGGAGCGCGTCGCCGGCGACGCGGGACTCGCGGCGCTGGTCGCGTCGCTCGGCGTTCGCACGGACACGGGCGGCGACGCCGAGTCGCTGGCGCGCGGCTGGCTCGAGGTCGGCGCGCTGCCGGCTTCCGCGCGCAGCCTGACGCGCGAGGCCGTGGCCCGGATCGGCGCGGACGCGGGGCGCGCGCTCGTGCGGCGCGCGCGCGAGGTCGAGGGCGCGCCCGCCTGGCGCACGCTCTTCGACGGGGCGCTCGACGCGCTCGCGCCCGAGGAGTTCCTCGCCGCGGTCGAGGACGCCGCGCTCGCGCCGGAGGCCGAGCTCGTGGCGTGGGAGGCGCTGGCCGGACGCTCCGCGGCGTGGACGCCCGAGCGCGTCGCACCGTGGCTCGCACCCGGCCGCGACCCGCGCCTGCGCGAGGCCGTGGCGACGGCGGTCTTCGACGGCTTCGGCGCGCGCGAGGATCCGCGCACGGGCGAGCTGGTCGCGGGACTGCTCGACGACGAGCACCTCGGAGACGAGGCCTTCGACGTGCTGTGCTCCGCGCGCGACCCGCTCCCGTGGCTCGACGAGCTGTACCGGGCCTGGCTGCGCCTGCCGCCGGAGGAGCGCCTCGTCCGCACGCGGCGCCTGCCGCGCGACGTTCCGCTGGCGCCGTTCCGCGCGGAGTTCCTGCGCACCGGACGCGAGCAGCGCGCGGCGCGCAACGCGCTGGCGGAGCTCCTGGCGCCCTTCGCAGAGGTCGCCGGTGACGCGTCGGAGGAAGTCCGCGCGGCGCTGCTCGAGTGGCTCTCCGAGGAGGTCGCCGCGGTCTCCCTCGGCATCTCGCGGGAGACTCCGGAGTGGCGCGCGAGCGAGCTGCGCGCGATCGGCCTCGCGCGCGCCCTCGCCGCGTTCGACCCGCCGCGCACGGCGCCCGTCCTGCGCGAGGCGACGTTCACGCTCGGAGACGTCAGCGTGGAGTTCGGCAAGGTCGCGGCCTGGGCCCTCGGACAGTCGGCGGCGGGCAGGGTCGAGCTCGCGTCCGTGCTGCGCTCCGAGCTGCCGCGCCGCGTGCGCATCGAGGCCGCGTCCTGGCTCGCGCGCGACGGCGATCCCGCGGCCGTCGCGCTGCTGCAGCGCGCCTATCCGACGTGCGACCAGGAGCTGAGGGAGCGCATCCTGCGCGAGTTCGGCGAGCTCTCCGACGAGTCCTCCGCGAGCTTCCTCGCCGCGGTGGCGGCCGATCCGCGCGCGCCCTCGGGGCTGCGCATCTCGGCGGCGAGCTCGCTGGAGCGGCGCGGGGCGGCCGCGGCCCTCGTGGGCGCCATCCGGACCGAGGCGGACGTGGACGTCCGCGTGGCGCTGGTCGAGTCGCTGGGCCGCTCCGGTGACGCCGCGCTCGCCGAGGCGGAGCTCTTGCCGGAGCTCGTCGCGCTCGAGGCCGAGCGGCCCGGGCGCCTGGCGGGCGCCGACGCGCCCGACGAGGTGCGCGCCGCGCTGCGCGAGGCGGTGCTGGCCGCGCTCGCCGCGGCCGGCTCCTCCGCGGAGGAGCTGCGCGCGGCGTGGCTGCGCCGACCGCTCGAGCGCAGCGCCGGCGACCTGTCCGCGCGCTTCGGCGTCCTGCCGCTGGCCTCGACGACGTTCTCGCACCGCGCGGAGCTGTCGGTCGCCGAGCACCTGGCGCGCGCGGGAGAGCTCTCGAACGCCCTCGCGGCCGCGGGACCCTGGTGGCGCTCTCCGTGCGCGCGGCGGTGGTGGGGGACGAGGCCTCCTCGGAGCGCCTGGCCCACGGCGCGCTCGCGGCGCTGCTCGGCGAGCCCCCCGGCGACTCGCGCGCGGAGCTCGCGTTCCGCGCCGAGCTGCAGCTGCTCGTCCTCGAGGAGCGGCGCGGCGCCTGGGAGGTGTTCGCGCGACGCGCCGAGCGCCTGCGCCGCGCGCAGCGCGCGGGCGACGTCCCGCGGCGCGCCTGGCGCGCGGCCTTCGGCGAGGTCGACCGGCGCGCGGGCGTCGACCCCGACGCGCGCCTCGCGAGCGCGGTGCTCCAGGCTCGGGCGCTGTCCGCTCTCGAGCGTGGCGAGCGTCCGCGCGCCGTCGAGCTCGCGCGCGCGGCCGAGCGCCAGGTCGGCTTCTCGAGCGCCGCGCGCGCCGCCCAGGACCGGCTGCGGACGCGCCTCGCCGAGGATCCGGAGTCCTCGTCGCGAGACGGCGACCGCGACGAGTAGACTCCTCCGGATGAGCATGCAGAAGGTCGGAGCGGACGTCCCCTAGGGCGCGGTCCTCGCGCTGGGCGACGAGCAGGGTTTCGTGGCGCTGGTGGACCGCATGCAGGTCGACCACGCGCTGAAGGTCCCGGGATGATGGTAGATCGCGTGAGAGGCGTTC
>CAYGPA010000582.1:0-3174 GCA_964351535.1 uncultured Planctomycetaceae bacterium | reverse complement strand
GGAGTGGATCGCGGGGTCTGGCACGTCATGACGGGGTTGCCGTACCTGATCCGGGTCCTCGGCTACGGGTTTCGGGGGCCCAAGGGTGTGCACGGGTTCGACGTCGCCGGGTGCGTCGAGGCGGTGGGCGAGGGGGTGACGCGCCTGTCGGTGGGCGACGAGGTGTTCGGGACCTGCGCCGGGTCGTTCGCGGAGTACGCGGCGGTGAAGGAGGACAAGCTCGTGGCGCGGCCGGCGAACCTCTCGCTCGAGCAGGCCGCGGCCGTGCCCACGTCGGCGCTGACGGCGCTGCAGGCGCTGCGCGACCACGGGAAGGTGCAGCCGGGTCAGAAGGTCCTCGTCATCGGTGCCTCGGGAGGCGTCGGGACCTTCGCGGTCCAGATCGCCAAGGCGTTCGGGGCCGAGGTGACCGGAGTGTGCAGCACGGCGAAGACGGACCTCGTGCGGTCGGTCGGCGCGGACCGCGTGATCGACTACACGCGCGAGGACTTCGTGGAGCAGGGCGCGCGGTACGACCTCGTGCTCGACATCGGCGGCAATCGCGCGCTCTCCCGGCTGCGGCGCGTCCTGACGCCGCGCGGGACGCTCGTGATCGTCGGCGGCGAGGACGGCGATCGGTGGCTCGGCGGCACGCATCGCCTGATCGGCGCGCTGATGCTGTCGCCGTTCGTGGGCCAGCGGCTGCGCGGATTCGTCGCGAGCACGCCGCTGGAGGACCTGCAGACCCTGCGCGAGCTCGTCGAGGACGGCAAGCTGACGCCCGTGATCGACAGGACGTTCCCGCTGGCCCGGGCCCAGGACGCGCTGCGCTACGTCGACGAGGGCCGCGTGCGGGGCAAGGTCGTCCTCACGGTCGCGGGCGCGGATTCCTGAGATTGCGTGAGGCCCGCGGCGCGCGGACGGCGCACGAGTCCGCGGACACGGAAACTCGCCTCCTCGCCCCCCGGACGGACCCTCCATGCTGACCGCCGCCCCCACGCTCGCCCTGCTCGCCGCGCTCGCGCTCGGCGCCGCCCCCCAGGAATCCGCGACGGCCGACGCGCCGTTCCCGCCCTCGACCGCGCTGGCGGAGGGCGTCTCGCCCGAGGCGCTCGCGCAGCTCGGCGCGCTCGTCCAGGGGCTCGTCGACGACGAGGAGATCGTCGGCGCCGAGCTGCTCGTCCTGAAGAACGGCCGCTCGATCCTGCACGAGGCCTACGGCTGGAAGGACCTCGAGGCGCAGGTCCCGATGCAGACCGGCAGCGTGTTCTGCGTGCGCTCGATGACCAAGCCGCTGATCGGCGCGGCGATCCTGATGCTGATCGAGGAGGACCGGCTCGATCTCGACGATCCCGTCGCACAGTACCTGCCGGGCTGGGACGGCGAGGGGCAGCGCGACATCACCGTCGAGCACTTGCTGACGCACACCAGCGGCCTGCCGTTCTCGAGGATCGCCGGCGAGGATCCGAGGACGCTCGAGAGCATCCAGGCCGTCGCTGAGCTCGGCGCGGGAGCTCCGCTCGAGTTCGAGCCCGGCACCGCGTTCCAGTACAGCGACCAGGGCACCGACACGCTCACGGCGCTGATCGAGGTCGTCACGGGCGCGCCCGCGGAGGACTTCGTGCGCGCGCGCGTGCTCGACCCGCTCGGCATGGACGACACGGCGTGCATCCTGGCCGAGGACAGCCCGCTGCGCGATCGCGCGCTGCCGAAGTACGCGGGCTCGCGCGGCGCGTGGACGCGCTTCTGGAGCCCCGACGACGCGCCGCTGTTCCCGATCTTCCTGGGCTCGCAGGGCCTCTACTCGACGCTCGAGGACTACGCGCGCTTCATGGACCTCTGGCGCAACCGCGGCCGCGCGGACAGCGAGCGGCTGCTGCGCGCGCGCTCCGTCCGCAAGGCGCTCGCGCCCGGTCCGCACCCGATGAACGGCAGCACGGGCTTCCCCGGATTGAGCGCCGAGTACGGCTACCTCATGCAGCTCTGGACCGACGCTGAGGAGGACGACGACGTCGTCGCCTTCGGCCACACGGGCTCCGACGGCACGCACGCGTGGGTCTTCCCCGAGCAGCAGGGCATGGTCCTCTACTTCACGCAGTCGCGGGCCAACACGACCGGGCTGCGGGTCGAGGAGGCGCTCGGGGAGCTGTTCCTCGGCGTCCCGTTCGACCCGAACGTCGCCGCGCCGCCGTTCGAGGACTACCTGGGCTACTACTGGGAGGGCGAGGGCGACCTGTACCGCGCGATCGTGCGCGACGGCGACGACCTGGCGCTCGAGATCCTGGCCAAGGCCGCCGTGCCGCTGACGTACGTGGGCGGCGACCGCTGGAAGCTGCGGCCGCAGCCGAACCTCGTGCTGGAGTTCGACCGCTCCGCGACGGGCGAGGTGACGGGCTACCACATCGGCGACCATCAGGAGTTCCGCTTCGAGCCGTCGGCCGAGCTTCCGAGCGCCGACGACGTCGCCGCGCGCGTCGCCGAGGCGCATCGGCTGGACCTGCTCGAAACGCTCGGGCCGCTGCGCCTGTCCTCCGACCTCGACTTCGAGAAACTCGGCATCCAGGGCCAGATCACGATGCTGCTCGACTGGCCCGACCGCTTCCGCATCGACACGAAGTCCGACGAGAACTTCGAACACCTGGCCTTCGACGGCGAACAGCTGCGCTACGTCACGTCCACGCAGTCCGCCACCACGCTCGAGGGCCAGCGCGCCGAGCTGCTGCGCGCCAGCCACCCGCTCGCGCGCTTCGGCGACTGGAAGCGCTGGTACCCGCAGACGCGCGTCATCCAGCGGCTCGAGCGCGGCTCGCGCGAGGTCTTCATCGTGCGCACCGGCGACACGTCGGCGCCCGCGCGGACGCTGTACGTCGACACGGAGCTCGGCCTCGTCGTGCGCGAGGACAGCCTGACGTTCGTCGACACCCTGGGCCGCATCGGCCAGCGCCTCTCGTTCGGCAACTACCGCGACGTCTCCGGCATGCAGCTCCCCCACCGCACCGAGCTCGAGCTCGCCAACCCGCTGATCGGCAAGATCGTGTCGACGGTCACCGAGACGGAGCTGGGCGTCGAGCTTCCCGCGGACGCGTTCGCGCTGGAGGAGTAGCCGCGCGCCGTCCGCGGCTGCGGCCCATGTCGCCGGCGCGCCGGCAGCTGCGGCATCGCTCGCGGCCGGGCACGCGCCGGTCGAGGGTCAGC
>CAYGPA010000581.1:0-3188 GCA_964351535.1 uncultured Planctomycetaceae bacterium | reverse complement strand
GCTCCCGGGACTCGACGAGCGAACCAGGGTAGTGTGCCGCCGCCGGACTGGCCACCGCCGGAGCGAGTGCCGGTGGGCTCCCCGGACCCGGAATCGCCGCGTTTCCGCGAACCCGATGCCGCCGCGGGCGTTGGGCGCACATGCACTTGCTCGTCGCCTTGCTCCCCCTGCTCGCTCCTGGCCTCGGCCCCGACCCCGGGCTCGATCCCGCGCCGGGCCTCGAGCCCGCGGCGCAGGACGTCTCGGAGACGGTCGTCGTGGCCCCGCGCTCGAAGCGCGCCGTGCTGCCCTCGACGACGCGCGTGCTGACCGTGTCGGGCGAGGAACTGCGGGAGAGCGGCGAGCGCTCCCTCCCCCGCGCGATCGGCCGCACGACGGGCGTCTGGATCCAGGAGACCAACCTGGGCGGCGGATCTCCGATCGTCCGCGGCCTGGTCGGCAACCGCATCTTGATCGTCGTCGACGGCGTGCGCCTGAACGACTCGACCACGCGCGAGGGCCCCAACCAGTCCCTGAACCAGATCGACCCCGCGACGATCGACCGCGTCGAGATCGTGCGCGGGCCGATGTCGGTGCTCTACGGGTCGGACGCCCTGGGCGGCGTGATCCTCGTGTGGACGCGGCGCAGCGCCCCGGCCGGCTCCGCCGAGACCGAGGTTGGCCTGGACGGCTGGGTCGAGGGGCTCTACCGCACCGCATCGAGCGGCGGGCGCGGGTCGCTGGGTGTCTCCGTCACCACCGAGTCCTTCGGAGCCCTCGGCATCGGCAGCATCCAGGACTGGGACGACCTCGTCGCGGGCAACGGCGAGCGTCAACGCTACACGGGCTACGACGGCTGGGCCGGGTTCGCCTCGCTCGAGTACGCCTTCGACCGCTACCGCAACGTGCGGGGCGTGTTCTCGCGCAACCGCGAGGAGGACGTGCCGCGCACGGACCGCCTGGTTCCCGGCTTCGGCCAGACGACGGCGCCCGACCAGATCCGCAACTTCGCGGTCCAGGATCGCTCGCGCGCCGTGCTGGCGTACACCGACCGCGACGCGAACGCGCTCGGCGACGAGTTCCAGCTGCGCGCCTCGGTGCGCTCCTATCGCGAGGAGCGGGAGCGTCTCCCGACCGGCTCGACGACGTTCCGCAACGAGACCGACGAGGTCCTGACCACCGGCCTCGGCTTCGACTGGCGCAAGGCGCTCGGGGACGACCACCTGCTGACGTACGGGCTGGACGTCGACGTCGACTGGGTGGACTCGAGGCGCACCGACACCGACCTCATGACGTCGATCTCCACGGCCCGCGACGGCCAGTTCGCGCCGGACTCGAGCTACCTGTCGACCGGACTCTTCGTGCAGGACGAGATCTTCGCCTTCGAGCCCTTCGAGCTGACCGCGGGCCTGCGCTTCTCGTACTTCGCGTTCGATTTCGACGACTTCCCGTCGCAGGGGACCGGCTCCACGCGCGGCGACTTCTCCGCCGTGACGGCCAGCCTGCAGGCCGCGCGCCAGGTGAACGAGCGCCTGCGGCTCTTCGGCGGGCTGGGGCAGGGCTTTCGAGCGCCGAACCTGGCGGACCTCGCGAAGAACGGCACCTTCGCCTCCGGGGTCGAGCTCGCCAACCCCGATCTCGATCCCGAGCGCAGCGTGATGCTCGAGCTCGGCGCGGACTACACCGCGGAGAGCTACGGCCTCGGCGCGTCGACCTACTTCCAGCGGATCACGGACCTGATCGGCCGCGTGCTGATCGATCCCGGCAACCCGGGCATGACCGGCGACGAGATCTTCATGCGCGAGAACGTCGGCCAGGCGGACATCTACGGCCTGGAGCTCGAGGGCTGGAGGCGCCTGGGCGACGACGACTCCCCCTTCCGCGGCGAGCTCTCCGCGGTGTACACGCGCGGCGAGCAGGAAGACGACGAGACGCTCGACTCGATGGGCAACCTCGCGTTCGACGGCGTGCCCTTCCGGCGCATCCCTCCGCTGCACGGTCGCGTCGGAGTCTCCTACCGACCGGCCGATCCCAAGGGCGGCTTCCTGGGCTGGTCGCGCCTCGAGCTGCAGTGGGCCTGGGAGCAGGACCGCCTGCACCCCGAGGACATCGGCGACCCGCGCATCGACCCCGCGGGCACGCCGGGCTGGGCCATCGTGAACGCCGACCTCGGCGGGCCCCTGGGCAAGCTCGACGGTGGCACCTGGCAGCTCGGAGTCCACAACCTCTTCGACCGCGAGTACCGCGTCCACGCGTCGGGATTCGACGCTCCCGGCCTGGGCCTCGTCTTCGGCTTGCGCCTGGCGTTCTAGGGTCCTCATGAGCACGCAGCCGAAACGACACGACCGGCGGCCTGCGGCCGCCTCTCGGCGCCTGCCGGCA
Organism: uncultured Planctomycetaceae bacterium; assembly: GCA_964351535.1. Taxonomy (GTDB): domain Bacteria; phylum Planctomycetota; class UBA1135; order UBA1135; genus JAUIDW01. Next base: position 827 of record CAYGPA010000581.1, on the reverse strand, counting down.
CTTTGCGAACACCGGCGTCCTCGACGACCTGCCCCGGCGTCTTCGCCGATCCGTACGGTGGCCTGCTGCGGGGCCGGCGCTCGCAAAGCACCGGCAGGAGCCGAGTTGAGCCGTTTCGATCCACGCGCCATGCAACCGCCGGGCGAGCCGGCTACGATCGCCCGTCGCACGGCATGCGAAGCTCCCTCCTGAAGATGCTCCGGGGCCCCCTGCGGGGTGGTTTCGAGCGGCGGATCCTGGCCTCGGCCGGGCTGCACGCGACGGTGCTCGGCATCCTGGCGGCCGCCGGCGCGCACGCTGCGCTGGGGGAGGCGCGCGCGCGGCGCGACGCGCTCGTCCACATCGCTCGTCCCTCGTTGCCCGCGTGGCCCGCGGAGGCGCTTCCGCGATCCGAGTCCACGGAGCGCCGACCCCTGGACGAGATCGAGCCGGTCGAACCGCAGCCGACCGCCGCCGCCGTCGACCCTCGGTCTCCGCGCACGCCGACCGAGCAGGAGCTGGAGCACCTGCCCGACACCGAGCGCATCTGGAGCGCGCTGACGCACGCTCGGCTGACTCGACCCTCCGAGCTCGAGGCGGCGCAGACGGGGGCACTCGACGGGGAGACCGCCGGCCGCCCCGTTCGCGAGGAGTCCGCTGCGCAGGCCGCACCTCCCGCGACCGCGACCGAGGGCCCGACCCACGGCGCGCACCCCGTGCACGCGCCGGCGCCGGCGTACCCGCGCGCCTCGCTGCGGCTCGGCGAGGAGGGCACCGTGCTGTGCCGGCTGCACGTCGCGCTCGACGGTTCCGTCGCGCGCGTCGAGGTCGTCGAGAGCAGCGGCCAT
>CAYGPA010000580.1:0-3194 GCA_964351535.1 uncultured Planctomycetaceae bacterium | reverse complement strand
GGCAGCACGTCGATCTCGCGCCGCAGGATGCGCGCGCACATCGAGTGGAAGGTCGAGATCCACATGCCCTTCGTCGGCACCAGCGCGTCGACGCGCGACAGCATCTCCTTGGCCGCCTTGTTCGTGAACGTGATCGCCAGGATCTCGGTCGGACGCACGCCGCGCTCGAGGACCAGCCAGGCGATCCGGCGCGTCACGGCGCGGGTTTTTCCCGAGCCCGCGCCCGCGAGGATGAGGAGCGGACCGTACTCGTGCGTCACGGCCTCGCGCTGGGCGGGATTCAGGCCCGCGAGCACGTCTTCGCCGCCCGCGCGCGCCGCGGAGCCGGTCCCGGCCTCCGCTCCGCCTCCGACCAGGGGCTCGGCGCGGAAGGCTGCGAAGGGGTCCTCGGTCGCTCGTTCGGTCTCGGCCATACGGCTGGGCATTGTAGGCCGCGGGCAGGGCGATTCCCGCGTGGAGGCCCGCTTCGATGATCCGACGCGAACAAACTCCGCTCGAGAGGCCCGATCCGATTCGAGTCGGCGCCTCCGCCCTCGGACCGGGCGCGCGCGCTGCGTACGATGTCCGCGCCATGCTCTCCCGCGGTCGCAAGTCCCTCGCGTCCACGGCTGCTCGGGCCGCCTGGGCCGCGACCGCCGGGGTCGCGCTCGCCGCCTGCAGCGGCTCGCAGGAGCCCGGCGCCGGCGCCCCGCGGCCGCCGGACGTGGTCCTGATCTCGATCGACAGCCTGCGCGCCGACCACGTCGGGTGCTACGGCTACGCGCGCGACACGAGCCCCACGCTCGACGCCCTGGCCGCGCAAGGCGTGCGCTTCGAGAACGCGGTCAGCACGACCTCGTGGACGCTGCCTTCGCACGCGGCGATGTTCACGGGGCTCTACGACTCGACCCACGGGCTCGTGGACAACGGCCTGCGCCTCGCGGACTCGCACGCGACCCTGGCCGAGCGCCTGAAGGCCGCCGGCTACCACACGGCGGGCTTCTTCGGCGGCCCGTACCTGCACCCGACCTTCGGCCTGGCGCAGGGCTTCGACGTCTACGAGAGCTGCATGACGACGGTCCCGGGCGACCTCTCTGATCAAGAGCTGCGCGAAGAGTCGCGCGCGCACGAAGGGCGCTCGCACGCCGACGTCACGGGTCCGCGCACGCTGGAGCGCGTCCGCGCGTGGTCCGCGGAGCTCGACGAGCAGCCCGTGTTCCTCTTCGTGCACCTGTGGGACGTCCACTACGACTTCCTGCCGCCCGCGGAGTACGTCGAGCGCTTCGACCCCGACTACGCGGGCGACCTGACCGGCGCCGACTTCCTCGGCAACCCGCGCATCGCCCCGGGGATGCCGCGGCGCGACTACGAGCACCTGCTGGCGCTCTACGACGCCGAGATCCGCTTCACCGACGACGTGATCGCCGGCATCTTCGACGCGCTGCGCGCGGCGGGGCGCTTCGACGACGCGCTCGTGATCGTGACGGCCGACCACGGCGAGGAGTTCCTGGAGCACGGCGCGAAGGGGCACCAGAAGACGCTGTTCGAGGAGGTCGTGCGGGTGCCGCTGATCGTGCGCGCGCCGGGCTCCACCGCGGCGGCCGTCCGCACCGAGCAGGTGCGCCTGATCGACCTGCTGCCGACGGTCCTCGACGTCGCCGGACTCGAGTCGCCGGACGACGTGCAGGGCCGCAGCCTCGCGCCGCTCCTGCGCGGCGAGGCGCTGCCCGAGGAGCCCGCGCTGCTCGAGCTGCTCGCCGACGGCCGCGCCTTCCGCGCGCTGCGCACGAACGCCGGCAAGGTGATCTCCTACGCCCCGAACGACGCGCGGCGCTACTACGACCTGCGCGCCGACCCGCGCGAGCTGCGCTCGCTCGAGCGCGGCGATCCCGTTCTCGAGGAGTCCCTGCAGGATCTGCAGGCGCACACCGTCGACGCGCTGCGCGTGCGCCAGGAGCTCCAGCGGGGCGTCGACGCGCTGGATCCCGACGCGCCCGACCTCGACGAGCTCCGGCTGCAGCTGCACGGCCTCGGCTACATCGACGAGGCAGACTCCGAAGCCGAGGGCGAGCGCGAGCGCTCCGCCCCCACCGTGGACGGTTCGGAGGAATGAAGGCTCGCTCCGGGCGGCTCGCCGCCGTCTTCCTGCCCGTCGTCGCGGGATTCGCGATGCTCGCGTGGACCTGGGGCAAGTGGCCGGACGTGCTGGTCGACTTCGGACGCGAGCTCTACGTGCCGTGGCGCATCGTCGAGGGCGACCGGCTGCACGCCGAGCTCGCCTGGTTCAACGGCCCGCTGTCGCCGTACCTGAACGCAACCTGGTTTCGTCTGTTCGGCGTCGGACTGTGGACGCTCGTGGGCGCGAACCTGGCGCTGCTCGCGGTGCTGGCGACGCTCGCCTGGCGCGCGCTCGACCGCGACGGAGGTTCGTGGGCCGCCTGCGCCGGGACGGTGACGCTGTTCGTCGCCTTCGCCTTCGCGCACCTCACGGGCATCGGCAACTACAACTTCGTCACGCCCTACTCCCACGAGCTGACGCACGGACTGCTGGCCGCGGCGATCGCGCTCGCGACGCTGATCCGCTTCCGCGACACCGGCCGGCGCTCGCTGCTGCCGCTGGCGGGGCTCGCGCTGGGGCTCGTGTTCCTCACGAAGGCCGAGGTGTTCCTCGCCGCCGCCGCGGGCGCCGCCTGCCTGCTCCTGCCGCCGCGCGAGCCGCACGGGAGCGGGCCGGGCGTCGCCGCGCGTGTCGGGCTCTTCGCGCTGGGAGCCGCGGCGGCGGTCGGCGTGGCCTTCGCGGGCCTCGCCGCGAGCCTGCCGGCGGCCGCGGCCTGGAGAGGCGTCCTCGGTACCTGGCCCGCGCTCCTCGCCGGGGACACGGCGCAGCTCGACTTCTACCGCGCGCTGCTCGGCGTCGACGAGCCGGGCGCGAACCTGCTGGCGCTCGCCGGGTGGTCCGCGGCCCACGCGGCGCTGTTCGGCCTCCTGGTAGCGGCCGACCGGCGCTTCGGACCGCACGGCATCGGCCGCGCGACGGCTCCGGCCGCCTTCGTCGCCGCGGCCGGGCTCGCGCTCGTCGGCCTCGACGTCGTCCCGTGGCTCGACGTGCTGCGCCCCCTGCCGCTCGCGATGCTCGGCGCGGCGGTCGTCAGCGCCCGCGGATTCCGGCGCGCGCGGTCGTCCGCGAGCGCCGCGTCCGAGGACCCGCCGACGAC
>CAYGPA010000579.1:0-3195 GCA_964351535.1 uncultured Planctomycetaceae bacterium | reverse complement strand
TGGTTGTCTCCTTGGGTCGAGGCGTTCTCCGGTACGTGACTCTCCTCGCCCGCGGGCGCCGGTTCCTCCAATCGGAAGCCCGGCTCAGCGTGATAGGCTGCGCCTATGGAACGGCCCTCCGTGCGCCACCTGGAAGCGATCGTCGCGGTGGCGGACCACCTGAGCTTCCGCAAGGCCGCCGAGGCCTGCTACGTGACGCAGCCGGCGCTCAGCGCGCAGATCCAGCAGGTCGAGGCGCTGCTCGGCGTGCGGCTCTTCGAGCGCGACCGGCGCCGCGTCCTGCCGACCCCGGCGGGGGCCGAGCTGGCCGAGCGCGCGCGCGCCGTCCTGGCGGACGTCGACGCCCTGGCCGAGGCCGCGCGGGCCTTCGGCGAGCCCCTGGCCGGCACCCTGCGGCTCGGCGTGATCCCGACGGTGGCGCCCTACGCCCTGCCGGACGCGGTGCGCTCGGTGCACGCGGCCTACCCCGACCTGCGGATGCTGCTGACCGAGGACCAGACGGCGCGCCTCGTGGCGCGGGCCAAGGAGGGCGAGCTGGACGTCCTGCTGCTGGCGCTCGAGGCCGAGCTCGAGGACCTGGAGGTCCTGCCGCTGTACCGCGACCCCTTCGTCCTGACGGTTCCGCTCGGCCACCCCCTGGCCGACCGCGAGGCCGTCGGCGAGGAGGACCTGCTGGAGCACGAGGTGCTCCTGCTCGACGACGGCCACTGCCTGCGGGACCAGGCGCTGCAGATCTGCCGCGCGGCGCGGGCCAGCGAGCTCGACGACTTCCGCGCGAGCAGCCTCAACACCCTCGTCCGGATGGTGGCCAGCGGGATCGGCGTCACGCTCCTGCCCGCGATGGCCGCGGCGGTCGAGATCCGCGAGGAGGACGGCCTGGTGGCGCGCCCGTTCCGCGCGCCCGCCCCGGGGCGTACGATCGGCCTGGCCTGGCGGCGCTCCTCGCCGCGCGGGTCGGACTACGCGCTGCTCGCCGACGTGCTGCGCGAGCACGCGCCCCCCGGCACGCTCGCGCTCGACTAGCGCGGTCCGCTCAGGCGGCGCGCGTGCCCGTGCCCGGGGTCTTGCCCGTGCGCTTGCGCATGCGCTCGGCCACCTCGGCGTCCTCGCGCAGCCGCGCCACGGCGCGGTTGATCTTCTCGCACAGGTCGTGCAGCTCGTCGTTCGTGCGGATGCGGCACTCGCCCGGGTGCTCGCCCCGCGCGATGGCGTCTAGGTGCTGCTCGAAGCGGTACACCGGGCCGGCGATGCGGTGCGTGACCGCGATGCCGACCATCACCATGATCGGGAAGAGGACCGCGAAGGTCAGGCCCAGGTTGATCAGCAGCAGCGTCGGCAGCTGGTTCAGCACGATCTCGCCTTCCTTGGGGAGGTCGGCGACGAGGCTCATGATCGAACGGTTGAGCAGGAACACCTGGAACAGCGCCGCCGCGCACGCAATGGCGAGGAACGTCGCCACGAGGCGCATCTGCAGCGGGAACTTGATCAGCTTCTTGCGGCGGATCGTCATCTCGAATACCTGGGCTGGAAGACCGGGGGGCGGCGGGAGCGTCCCCGCTCCGGCCTGATCGGAAGGTGGGGGGCTCCACCGTGAGGGTCTTCCGCCATTCCTTCGCTGTTCGTGGCCGAAGGTCGGCGTAGAGGTACCCAGAGGGGCGCGTTTCCGGGGCGCGGGCGTGGAGTTCGCGCGACCCGGCCGGAACTTCTTTCCGCCTACAGGTACCCGAGGCCGCGCAGCTTCTCGGCCATCTCGGGCGAGAGCTCGCGCGCTTCCTCGCGGGCCCGCGCGATCTCGCGCAGCTGCTCCAGGGCTTCCCGCAGGCGCTCCAGGGGTCCGCTCACGCGGGGATCGAGCGGGCCGGCCGTCAGGTCGCGCTGCTCGCCCGGGTCACTCGCGAGGTCGTAGAGCTCCTCGGTCGACGCGATGCGCGTCGTGTCGAGCCAGTGCTCGGTCGTCTCGATCAGCTTGAAGCCCTCGGCGCGCACGACGTAGCGGCGGCCGTCGAGGTCGTAGCCCGACAGGTTGCCGGCGACGTAGGCCATGGCGACCACGGGGCGCGGCTGCGCGACGTGGTCGGGCTCGAGCAGCGGCATCAGGCTCTCGCCCGAGAAGCCCGCGCGCACGTGGATCCCGAGCGCGTCGAGCAGCGTCGGCGTCAGGTCCAGCAGGCGCGCGTCCGCGGCCACGCGCCGCCCGGCGTCGCGGCCGTCGGGGAAGCGCACGACGAGCGGCACGCGCATCTCCGTGTCGTAGAGGTACGTGCCGTGGTCGTAGAAGTACTCGTGCTCGCCGAGACCCTCGCCGTGGTCCGACGTCACGACGACCAGCGTGTCGTCGCGCAGTCCGTGTCGGTCGAGCGCCTCCAGCAGGCGGCCGAGCCACGCGTCGGTGTACGCGATCTCGCCGTCGTACAGGGCCTCGAGGTGGCGCCGGTCGGCCTCGGACGCGGCGATCGCGCGGCGCTCCTCCGTCCCCACGTGGTACCAGTCGCCGCTGGCGTCGCCGTCGTAGTCGGGGTCGAAGCGCGTGTCGTAGGGCGGCGGCGGCTCGTAGGGGACGTGCGGGTCGTAGCAGTGCACCCACAGGAAGAACGGCGCCGCGGTGCCGCGCTCGGCGCGCCGGTCGAGCCACGCGAGCGCCTCGCCGACCGTCTCCTCCGCGGGCCGGTCGCCGCGCCAGATCTCGACGCCGCGGCGCAGCGCGACGCGGCTGAGGCTCTTGCCGAGGCGCAGCTCGAGCGCTGCCTCCGGCAACCAGGGGAAGGCCAGCAGGTTGTCGCCGTAGCGGTCGAAGCGCCCGGCCAGGCCGCAGGCCTCGTCCACCAGCGTGAAGCCGGACACGAAGGCCGCCGTCTCGTAGCCCTCGCGCACCAGCACGTCGGGCAGCACCGTCACCTGCGGGTCGAGCGGCATCCCGTTGTTGGTCGTGCCGTGCTCGACGGGGTGCAGCCCCGACAGCATGGTCGCGTGGGAGGGGGCGGTCGTGTTCGCCGACGTGAGCGCGTTCTCGAACAGCACGCCCTCCGCGGCGAGCGCGTCGAGCACCGGCGTGGTGTCGCGTCCGTAGCCGTAGCAGCCGACGCGGTCGGCGCGCAGCGTGTCGATCGTGACCAGCAGGACGCTGGGGCGGTCGGCGGGGGAGGAGGGCGACGGCTCGGGGAACGCGTTCCAGAGCGCCGCGACGCCCAGGCCGCC
>CAYGPA010000578.1:0-3211 GCA_964351535.1 uncultured Planctomycetaceae bacterium | reverse complement strand
TGGACCTGCCGACGGGCCTGGCCCCCGGCGACCACTGGCTGACGCTCTGGACGGCCACCGGCCAGCTGGGATGGGCCTCCATCGTGTTCCTCGATCCGCCGCTTCCCGCGGTGCAGTTCGCCGTCCCGCCGATCGCGGCGGCGACGACCGCGAGTTCGCTCGCGATCCACGGCCAGCACCTCGGCGGAGCGACGCGCGCACTGCTCGAACGCGACGGCGCCCGCATCGTGGGTCTCGACGACCTCGAGGTCGTGAACGACGGCGAGCTCCAGGTCACGGTGCCCGCCGACCTCGACCCCGGCCCGTGGCGCGTGCGCGTCGTCACGCGCGGCGGCATCTCGATCGACGCGGTGGAACTCCTGGTCGCCAGTGCTCCGCAGCCGCCCCCCGAGCAGGTCGAGGTCGAGCCCAACGAGATCACGAGCGACGTCGACCAGACCGTGCAGGTGCTCGGCAGCCACTTCACCGGCGCGCTCGAGGTCCTCGCCCGCGGTCCCGTCGACGCGTCGCTCGCGTTCTCCAAGCGGCGCGACGGGATGCTGGACGCCGTGGTTCCCGCGGGGACGCCGCCCGGCCTCTACGAGCTGTGCGTGCGCACGGTCGCGGGGGAGAACGCGACCAGCCTGGAGAAGCTCCTCGTCGTCGACCCGGCCACGTCCGTCGACGTGCTGGGCGACGGCAGCGTGCTCGCGGTGAACGACTCGACCGTGCGCTTCCTCGGCCACGGCGGGTGGTCGGTCGTCGAGCGCGGCAGGCTGCGCGCCGTGATGGATGCCGCCACCGACGCTCCGCGCGTCAGCGACACGGGAGGCCCGACGGCCCTCCTCGGTCTCGACTGGGAGGCGCAGGCCCCGGCCGCCTTCGCGGACACGCCCGGCGCGAGCTACCTCGGGTTCGCGGCGAACCGCGCCGCCGGCGGCGTCGACTTCCGCTTCGAGCAGGGCGGCACCGAGCTCTACCAGGTGACGTGGGGCCTCGCGAACGGCGCGCTCGAGCTCGCGGTCGCGTTCGACTCCACGGACCCCGCCTTCCCCGGCAACGCCCTGTCGGTCCACTTCGGAGGTTGGGACTTCCCGCGCGACCACGTGCAGCTCGCGGCGGCCTGGGGAGGCGTCGCGCTGCGCGCCATCGACCTCCTGAAGCCGCAGGCGATCGCGTTCCCCGACCACTACGACCACCCGCTCGTCTTCGCCCAGGATCCGGTCGCCGGCGGCCTGTTCGTCGACATGGGGGCCGTCGGAGATCACGCGACCCTGCGCACGGTCCACCGCCGCGTCGGTTCCGGGGCCACGCGCGTCGAGCTCGAGGTGCGACCCGAGCTCGCCCTGCGCACCGGCGGCACGCTCGGTCCGGTGCGCTTCGCGCTGGAGGCCGACGGCTGGACGGACGCCGTCGAGCCGCTGCAGGAGTCGATCGACAACCCGCTGCGCCCGGACTGGATCGACGAGGTGACGAGCGTCTTCCGCATCGTCGGCCTGAACAGCTTCTCCGACGGCGACCTGCTGCCGCACTGGGTCGAGGAGGTCTACGCCGCGATCGAGCCCGACGCACCGCCCCCCGCGGGCTGGCAGCTCCTGCACGTGGTCGAGCCCAACGAGGAGGGCCTCGCCGGAGTCCCCGACTGGACGCTCTCCCCGCGCTTCGGCGCGTTCTCGCAGGCGCTGCGCGCCGACGGCTGGCGCGTGCTGCCGTACGTGGCGACGCCGGGCCTGCAGGACGAGCACCCGCTGTTCGCGCTGTGCTCCGGCGCGCGGCTCGCGCGCTGGGACAAGGCGAGCCAGCAGCTCGCCTATCGCTTCTGGGACGCGGACGGCAGCGGCTCGTGCTGCGCCGACCCGATGGACTACTGGCTCCTGAACCTCGGGCACGCGCCCTACCGCGACTTCGTGCTGGACGCCGTCGCCGACCAGCGCGCGGCCTTCGCGTTCGACGGGATCTACCTCGACTACATGAAGGCCAACGCGCGCCGCGACGACCGCAACCCGGCGAGCGACGACGCCGTGATCGGCTACGGCGACCTCGCGCAGGCCTTCGTACAGGACCTGACGCAGCCCGGGGCGCCGTTCCTCGTGGCCGGCGAGGGCTCCTCCGTCCAGCTGACCCGGGCCGGCAACGCGCTGGCCGCGATCCACCTGGTCGAGCCGGGACGGCTCGAGAGCGATCCGCTGGGCGGCGCCGTCCCGCTGCACCGCGCGCACCCGATCGGGACGCACCTCACGCTCGCGGAGACCGCGGTCGTCACCACGAGCGAGCTCGCGATGCCCGGCTGGCATCCCGGCCAGTTCCACATGGCGCGCATGGCCGAGCTCGTCCACGGCGCGCTTCCCACGGGTGCCGCGATCGGCTTCGGCGGCTGGGTACAGCCCTCGTTCGGAACCGACGCGACTCGGGCGCTGACCCAGGTCGCGGAGGAAGGCCTGTGGTGGCGCCTGCACGCCGTGCGCCCGCACACCGATCCGCACCCGCTCTGGGACGACCCCGAGACGCTGAGGCTGTTCGAGGTCGACGGCACCGTCGTCGCGCGGACCCGCGACTGGCTCGTGCGCAAGACGATCTGCGATGCCTACTGGCGCTACGGCGCGCGCGGTCCGAGCTCCTCCGAGCTCGCGGACCTCGCGCTGCGCACCGACGCCAACTTCGCGGGCCTGTTCGCCGCCGTCTGCGAGGTGCGCGAGCAATTCCGGACGACCCCCACGCCGCCACGCGAGGTGCTCTCCCGCGCCGCGGCGCGCGCTCAGATCCTCGCCGTGATGCCCGACTACCCCGCGCCGTGACGCGCCCCCCCACCGCCATGCGTGAGAAGCATCGCTCCGCCTCCCCGTACGAGGAGACCATCGGCTTCTCGCGCGCGATCCGCGCGGGCGACACGATCGCGATCTCGGGCACCGCGCCCATCGGTCCGGACGGCGAGACCGTCCCCGGCGACGCCTACGCCCAGGCCGTGCGCTGCTTCGAGATCATCGCGGCGAGCGTGCAGGCCCTCGGCGGCTCCCTCGCGGACGTCGTCCGCACGCGCATGTACCTCGTCGACGCCCGCGACCAGGAGGCGGTCGGACGCGCCCACGGCGAAACGTTCCGCGGCATCGACCCCGCCGCCACGATGGTCGTCGTCGCCGGACTCCTGGACGAACGCTGGAAGGTCGAGATCGAAGCCGACGCGCTGCTACCGAAGACCGACCCCCACGACGTCGACTGACGAAGCCGAGGCCGC
>CAYGPA010000577.1:0-3217 GCA_964351535.1 uncultured Planctomycetaceae bacterium | reverse complement strand
CCCGGATCGAGCTCATGCCGCTCTTCGACTTCCAGAACGAGCAAGCCGCCGCCGCGTGGCGGCCCGTCCACGACTCCGTGATGGGAGGCCTCTCCGACGGCCGGGCGACGGCCGCCGACGGCGCCGTGCGCTTCGAGGGCACCTTGTCGCTCGAGAACAACGGCGGCTTCGCGTCGTTCCGCGCCGAGGCGCGGGAGTCCGATCTCTCGAGCTTCGACGGGGTGCGGCTGCGCGTCCGCGGTGACGGGCAGATCTACAAGCTGAACCTGCGCACCGACGGCGAGTGGGACGGGGTCAGCTGGCGCGTGCCCTTCGCCACGGTCGCGGACGAGTGGATCACGCTCGATCTGGCGTTCGAGGAGCTCGTGCCGACCTGGCGCGGTCGGCTCGTGTCCGGGGCTCCGCCGTTCGACGCGTCGAGCGTCCGGCAGGTCGGCATCCAGGTCTCCGACAAGCAGGCAGGCCCGTACGCCCTCGAGCTGGCCGCGCTCGAAGCGTGGCGGGACCCCTCCGACGCCCCGGGCACGCGCGCCGCGGCTCGCGCGCGGACCGCCGAGCTGGCCGCGTCCTTCGACGCCGGTGCCAACGCCGGCGACCTGCTCGTCGACGCGCGCTGGCGCGAGCGGTGGCTGGTCGTCTCCGCCCCGAGCAGCCTCGACGAGCTCGCCTCCGCGCAGATCGGACGACTGCTGGCGCGGGGTGACGACCTGGCCGCCCGCGAGCTCCGCATCGTGTACCTGATGGGCAGCGACGGCGGTCGCCTGGCGGGACGCACGCTCACCGGCGAGGACGTCGGAGAGCTGCGCGAGACGTTCAACCTGCCCGCGCGCGAGTGGAGTCTGGCGCTCGTCGGCAAGGACGGCGACGTCAAGGCGCTGTGGGCCTCCCTCGTCGACCCGGACGAGATCTTCGAGCGCATCGACGGCATGCCCGTGCGCGAACGCGAAGTCCGCGAACGGCAGTGATCGCGAGCGCGAGCGCCTCGTTCGCTCGCGAGCCCGCAGGCCGACTCTCCCGTCGACGGTGAGCCCGCGCCTGGTACGGGGGCCCGGTTCCAGGTAGGAACGGGTGGGGTGTGTCCGAACTCCGGCACACGACCCGTCGCATGCACATGCACCCCCTGCTGCCGGCGCTCGTCGCGTCGATCTTCGTCGTCCTGCTGGTGGGGGCGCTGGTCCGGCGCTTCGGGCAGCCGCACGTCGTCGCGTACCTGCTGGTCGGCATCGTGCTGGGGCCCGCGGGCATGGACGTGTTCGAAGGCCACGCCGTGGCGCTGGTCGGCGAGTTCGGCGTGATCCTGCTGCTCTTCTTCGTCGGCATGGAGGTCGACCTGAGCCGGCTCGTGACGGGATGGCGCGTCTCGTTGATCGGCACGCTGCTGCAGATCGCCTTCAGCATCGCCGCGGTCGCCGCGATCGGGCTCTGGCTCGACTGGCCCTGGCCGCGCATGGTGCTGCTCGGCTTCGCGATCAGCCTCAGCAGCACGGCTCTGGTCGTGACGATGCTCCGCCAGTGGAAGGAGATGGACACCGAGGCCGGGCAGGAGGCGCTCGGGATCCTGCTGGTGCAGGACGTGGCGCTCGCCCCGATGCTGATCGTCGTCGGGTTCCTGGGCGGGTCGTCGCCGTCGGCGTCGCTGCTCGTGACGCAGCTCCTCGGCGGGCTCGGGATCCTCCTGCTCGTGACGACGCTGATCCGCCACAAGACGATCCGGCTGCCCTTCGGAGACCTCCTGCGGAAGGACCACGAGCTGCAGCTCTTCGGCGCGCTGCTCCTGTGCTTCTCGCTGGCCTGGCTCACCGGCGTCTGCGGGCTGTCGACGGCGCTGGGTGCGTTCGTCGCGGGGCTCGTCGTGGCCTCGGCGCGCGAGACCGACTGGATCCACCGCAACCTCGATCCGTTTCGCGTTCTGTTCGTCGCGGCGTTCTTCGCCTCCGTGGGGATGCTGGTCGACGTCGGTTTCCTGGTCGAGCACTGGACGCCGATCCTGGCCCTCGTGTTCGCCACGATGCTCACGAACACCTTGATCAACGCGGGGACGCTGCACGCGCTCGGCCGCTCCTGGCACACGAGCCTCTACGTCGGGGCGCTGCTGTCCCAGATCGGCGAGTTCAGCTTCATCCTCGCCGCCGTGGGCAAGCAGTTCGGGATCGTGACGGAGTTCGGGTACCAGATGGTGCTCGGGGTGATCGTGGGCACGCTGGTCCTCGGGCCGATCTGGATCGCCGTGCTGCGGCCGCTGCGGGGGCCCGGCGCACGAGCGGCGGCTCCGGGCTGATTCCGGGTGGACGTTCCGGCGGTCTGGACGTATAACCAGGTGGTTATGCGTACGGAGCCGCTCGATCTCGTCTTCGCCGCCCTCGCCGACCCGACCCGGCGGGGGATGCTGGAGCAGCTCGCGGACGGGGAGACGAACGTCGGCGCGCTGGCGGAACCCCACGAGATGTCGCAGCCGGCCGTCTCCAAGCACTTGCGCGTTCTGGAGCGGGCCGGGCTGATCCAGCGCACGCGGCGGGGCCGCGAGCACCGCATCCGGGTCGACCCGCGACCCCTCGAGGCGGCCAGCACGTGGATCGAGCACTACGCGCGGTTCTGGAACCGGCAGTTCGACGCGGTCGACGCCTACCTGAAAGACGCGCGTCAGCGCCAGGAGCGCGGCAAGTAGCAGCCCCGGGAGCAGTGGAAACGATGAGTACCGAGGTGAAGTTCGAGCACGGCAACCTGATCGTCACGCGCGTCTACGAGGCTCCGCGCGAGCTCGTGTTCGAAGCCTGGGTCGAGACCAGCAAGGTCCAGCAGTGGTGGGGCTGTGCGGAGTGCACGTCCGTCCGCTCGGAGATCGAGCCCGAGGTCGGCGGCGCGTACAACCACCACATGACGATCGAGGGCGCCGGGGAGGTGCCCGGATTCGCCACGCTGATCGAGTACGACCCGCCTGCGCGCCTCGCCTACGCGGCTCCCGGCCCGGGTGCCCCAGGTGACCCGAGTGGCCCGGGCGACGGGATGACCGTGTCGGTCGACTTCCTCGAAGTGGACGGCGGAACGCGAGTGCGCCTCGTGCACGCAGGCATTCCCGACCTGCGCGTCGACGGAGACGTCGAGCTGCGCGAGATCGTCCGCGCCGGCTGGACGGCGGCTCTCGGCAAACTCGGGAAGCTGCTCGAGGCCGAGACCCACCGCTCTTGACCCCCGACCTCCGAGGAGATTCCGATGACCG
>CAYGPA010000576.1:2122-3221 GCA_964351535.1 uncultured Planctomycetaceae bacterium | reverse complement strand
AGCGACGTAGACCTCCTCGGCGAGGCCGCAGTACGCAAGGTCGTACTCCAGCGTCCAGTGGTCCGCGACGAACGTGCAGACGGACTGGCCGTCCGAAGCACGCAGATGCTCGCGCCGCTCGGCCAGCGTTTGCCCCGTTGACTTGTCCTCGTCCCCGAATTCGCGCTCTGCCTTCCAGCGCCGTTTCTTGTTCTTCCACTTCTCGTAGTCGTCGCCTGTCACCAGGCCGAGGATGGCTGGCGCGCAGTCGGGCATCACGTCCATGTCGGCGACGCAAGCAACCGGGACGGAGACCGGCGGTGAGGCGACATCGGAACGCTGGAAGATCCTGCTGAAGCGTCGGAGCCCAGTCCCGCCAACGTTGACGACGGAGACCCCGTGCTCCGTCAGGCCAGTGCCGAGGAGCCGGGCAAGCGTGGGCAGCAGCAGGGCCTCGGCGTCGCCCTCAACGATGATGACGCCGTGGGCGAAGAAGAGGTTGGCCTTGGTCACGTCGAGGAAGCGTTCCAGGAACCGATAGTCGCCGGTGCCCAGCTTGGTCTCGCCTTCTGCGAGGGAGCAGGCACGCCCCCCCTCCAACATGACGAGATTCTGGAGCGGGATGGTCGACGCCAGGTTCGGGCTGTGGGTCGACAGGATGGCCTGGACCGGGCGGGTAGACTCCCGAACCTTGCCGGCTGCCGCACTCGCCAGAAAGTCCATCAGCCGCAGCTGGCGTTGGGGGTGAAGATGCGCCTCGGGCTCCTCGATGAGGAGAAGTGGCAACCCATCGGGCTCGCGTCCCAGCAGGAGCAACTCGCACGCCATGTAGAGGATGTTGTTCGAACCAAGACCGTAGTGGCCGCGGGCGCTCGAAGTCGACGCCTCGAGTAGGCCGAGCTCGAGCCGCTCCAGGATCCGACGCAGGCGAGTCGCGTCGCTTCCCCCTTCGGTGAGGTCGATCTTGCCGAGCAGGGTATCGCCCCGAAGGAAGAGGGATCGGATGCCGACCATCAATCAGCTCGTACGCAAGGGTCGCAAGCGGCAGCAGGCCCGCACCACTGCGCCAGCCCTCAAGCGTTGCCCGCAGCGCCGCGGAGGGTGCGTGCGCGTGTACACC
>CAYGPA010000576.1:0-2112 GCA_964351535.1 uncultured Planctomycetaceae bacterium | reverse complement strand
CAGGTACTGGTCGTTGACCGCGGTCTCGGCCCCTCTGACACCCTCGTGGGTTTTCACGCTGTGGCGGAGGTAGTCCGCCAAGCCTAGAAGGCTCAGCTTGCTCACAGCGTCTGGGTCAGCCGGGAGGGCATTCACGTCGAAAGCGTCGCCCTGATCGATCTTCGGAACGTTGGCCAGGATTTGCGAGAGCCTGGATCCGCGCCCCGAGGACATCTCGCGCGCTGCGTCGCGAAGCGGACGAAGGTAGGCGCTCGACAGCTGCTCGCGTACTGACGACTCGAAAGCAGGTCCACCACCGTCCACGCCGCTGCGCACTGATACGTCCACCCAGCGACGGGCGGTGGGAGACTCGCTACGCCTTCGCGCAGCCCAGTTAACGATCAAGGAGACGTCGGCACCGTCGTAGGTCAGGTACTCGGCGAAAGCCCCCTTCTCATCGTCGTTGAGATTGCTCAGATGGCACCGAATGAAGATCTCGTCGGCCTGCGCACCGGAGTCGTCGATGTGGAAGTCCTCGAGTTGGACACGGATGTAGCTCTGGTCGCGTGTCAGGAGGGCATACCGGATAGCGTCGATGATCGCCGACTTCCCGCTGTCGTTGCGCCCGACAAGCGCGGTCACGCCGCTGCTCAACGCGAGCTCCAGCTTGTTGTCGTTGTCGCCGAACTGACGGAAGCTGCGCAGGGTCAGATGTGACAAGTACATGGTGAATCCTCAGGCTTGCACAGGATTCTTGCCATCAGGATCTGATTGCGGCGTACGCAAGCGAAACTGCCTTCAGCCTGCCCGACTCGAATTCGACAGACCTGTGTTTCGGGGGTATGTCGCGTTGGGCAGGTCGGGGTAGCGGGGCTCGGACTGGGCTCTGTGGGCGGTTTCGGGGCTCGGGTCCAGGTGTCGAGCGGGCTCCCGGGGGGGCGGTCTCTGCATTGACGGGTCTGTATAGCGCCGCGGCCGTGTGGGGGCAAACGGCCGGCTGTCTCGCATCCCTCCATCGTTCCGGATGTCGCGAGCTTGGCAACGTGCGCGGTGGCTTGCGGTTGCCCTTGTCGGAGTGAACGAGCTCCGGGCGTGCGGGTCGACGTGCGGGATGCGGAGACCCGTTCGGGCCGGCAGTCGATGCACTAGGTGCTGGGGCTCGCTTTTGCTCACGCCGCGCCCAACACCTCGTCCGCAGCGGACAGGAGTTCCTCGAGCTCGGCCTCGGTGTGGTCGCCCATGTGGCCGATGCGGAAGGTCTTGTTCTTCAGGTCGCCGTAGCCGTTGGAGATTTCGAAGCCGCGTTGTTTCAGGCCGGTGACGAGGGCCGGGGTGTCGATCGATTCGGAGCGGATGCAGGAGACGGTGGGGGAGGCGTGTTCGGCGCTCGGGAGGGGTTCGAGGCCGCGTCTCGCGGCCCACTCGGCGGTGCGGGCCTGCATGCGGGCGTGGACGTTGAAGCGCGCGTTCCAGGCGGCGGCGCCCGACGGGGGGCGCTCGGTCGCGGGGAGGTTGACGCCCGCGGTGATGTCTTCGAGCTGGCGTGCCAGCGCGTAGTAGAGCGGGATGCACGGCGTCGACGGCGTCTTGCGCTGCACGTGGCCCTGCAGGATCTTCAGCGGGTCGAGGTAGTAGCCGCGGTGCGGCACGGCCTGGGCGCGCTCGACGTAGCGTGGCGACACGCAGAAGACCGCGAGTCCCGGCGGGAGCGCCAGGGCCTTCTGGCTGCCGGCCAGGCAGAAGTCGAGGCGATGGCGGTCGAAGTCCACCGGGCCGCCGGCGAGGTAGCTGACGACGTCGACGAGCAGCAGCGTGTCGGGGTAGCGCTCCATCACCTCCGCGACGCGCGCGAGCGGCGTGCGCGCGCCGGTGGAGGTCTCGTTGCAGACCAGCGTCACCGCGGCGAACGGGCCCTCTTCGCGCAGAGCGCGGTCGAGCGCCTCGGCGCTCACGCAGTCGCCCCACTCGACGTCGAGCGCCACGGTCTCGCGACCCAGCCCCTGGGCGACCTGGTGCCAGCGCCTTCCGAAGGCGCCGCCGACGATCGACAGCACGCGGCCCTGGACTCCGTGGATCGCGGCCTCCATGAGCCCCGAGGCGCTGCACGTGTGCGCGGCGACCTGCGCGGGGCTC
>CAYGPA010000575.1:0-3223 GCA_964351535.1 uncultured Planctomycetaceae bacterium | reverse complement strand
TGGGCGTTGGCGTTAGCCGTCGGTTCTATCGGCGGCTTCGGCCCACTTACCCAACTGGTCAGCGAGCCATTCGCGATCTTCGTCCTGGTCGTTGGCCTCGCTTTCGCCGCCCTGCTCGGACGACTCGCGCTGCGACGTATCGCGGTCCGCCGCACCGACCGGGTCGACATCGCCGACGGTTGGCTATACGTCCGCGAGCGCAACAACGAGTACGAGTTGCCGCTCGCGTCCATCACCGATATCAGCCTTGATCTCGAATCGAAGATCACGCTGCGCACCCGCGACGGCAAAACCTATACCCTCGGCCCCGGCTACAAGGCCGCGGATCGCAAGGCGATCCTCGCGCGGCTTCCGGCCAGCCCCAGGTAGCATCCACCTACTCCTCCGGTACCTGTTCCTAGTACCGCGGCATCATGCGGAAGCCGAGCGAGATCGTGTGGGTTGGGCCGAGGTCGCCGGCGATGCGGATGGTTGCGTCGAAGTAGAGGCCGCTGCCGTGGGTGAACTCGAGGCGGGCGGCGATGTGGGTCAGCGTGGTTGCGGTGGCGTCGTAGAATCGGGCCTCGACCATTGGGCCGAGGGCGACGATCCAGGTGTCGTGGATCGCACGCTTGCCGACGCCGATGATCGCGTCGGCACTCGCGGAGAGGTGCCAGCCGCGGTCGGATCCGAATAGGCGGCCGATCTGGAGGTCGGCCCGGAAGCCCGGCATGCTTACCGAGCCGCGGAGGTCGAGCCGAGCGTCGACGCGGTTGCCGCGCAGCTGGCGATCCGCCTGCATCGGGATGTCGAGCAGCAGCTCCAGGTACGGCAGCACATCGTCGCCGCGGGGCCTATGCCAGTGGTTTGTCGCCCATTGCTGCCCGAAGCTACTGCCGAGCCTCACTTCCAAGCCGTCGAAGGTGGTGCGGTCGCGAGAGTCGATCAGCGTCGAACGGGTGGTTACGTTGAGCGATGCGAGCTCGTGATCATCGCCGGGGCCGACGGAGCCGACGAGCGCGATCTCGCCGCCGACGAACAGCCGCAGTCGATCCCGCTCGGAGTCGTCGCCGGCAAGCGACACGCGATCCCAGCCGAGCCGGCCGAAAAGCAGCGTGTTGCCGAGGCCGCCCGCGTCCGAGTCGTAGGCCGCGAGCCGCGCGACGTTTCGACTGCCAAGCTTCAGCCGCGCCTCCTCCGACGCGTACCATTCCGCCGCATCGCGCACTCCCTCCTCCGAGAGAGAAAGCGCCGTCGCCGGCTGCGCGAGCGCGACCAATGCGACTATCGCTGATGACGATAACGGCCCACGAGTTCTGATTCCGCATGCGATCGACTCCGGCGAAGAGGATGTCGCCTCAATCTACGCCCGTCCGGCCGATGATTGCAACCGCGCCTTGATCCCGTCGCAACGGCGTATTCCGTAAGGTCAGAGCCAGGAGCGTAAGCGACTGGACTCGTTGGCCGAGGAGGCCCGGTCTGAGAACGGTGTCCAGTCGCTCACGCTCCTGGCTTTGACCATTCGACCGCTCCACGCCTACCCCTCCAGCTCGTCCGGATCCTGGTTGCTGATCGCGGGGTCCTCGGCGTCGGGCGTCGCTTCTTGCTGGCGGAAGTACTCGTGGACGCGCTCGGCGATCGACTGGGGGATGCCGTCTACCGCCGCGATCTCGGCGAGGTCGGCGTTGCGGACGGCGGAGGTGCTGCCGAAGTGGTCGATGAGGCGGTGCTTGCGTTTCGGGCCGAGGCCGGGGATGCCGTCGAGGCCGGTTTTCATTGCGGCGGCTTGGCGTTGCTTGCGGTGGTAGGTGATCGCGAAGCGGTGGGCCTCGTCGCGCACGCGCTCGAGCAGGTGGCGCACCGCGGAGTGTTTCGGCAGCTCGATCGGCTCGCGGGCGTCGACGAGGTAGAGACGCTCCTCGGTGCTCGCGCGCCGCGCGCCGCGCACGCTGCGCTCCGCGCGCGCCTTCGCGAGCCCCACCATGGCGACGTCCCAGGCACCGGCCTCGTCGCGCGCGGCGACGGCCGAGGCCAGCTGCTGCGCGCCGCCGTCGATCACGACGAGGTCGGGCAGGTCCCCCTCGCGCAGCCCGCGCCGCAGGCTGCGGCCCACAACCTCGCGCATCGACGCGAAGTCGTCCTGGCCGTCGACGCTGCGCACCTTGAAGCGCCGGTAGCCCGCGCGGTCGGCGTGGCCGCCGCGGAAGCGCACGCGGCTCGCGACGACGTCGGTGCCCTGCAGGTTCGAGATGTCGAAGCAGTCGATGACCTCCGGCGGCTCGGAGAGGTCGGCCACGCGCGCGAGCGCCTCGAGGGCCTCGTGCTCGGCCGCCGCCTCGGCCTCGCGGCGCACGAGCTCGGCGCGCGCGTTCTCGCCCGCGATGTCGAGCATCCGTCGGCGATCCCCTCCGGCGGGCACGACCAGGCGCACGCCCGCGCCGAGGACCTGCTGCAGGAGCTCCTCCTCCTCGGGCGCGCACGGCACGACGATCTCGGCCGGCGCCTTGCGTCGACCGGCGCCGTACAGCGCGGTCAGCACGACGTGCAGGAGCTCCTCGTCGGGCAGCTCGGAGCGGAAGCCGTGCGTGCGGCTCTCGGACATGCGCCCCTCGCGGAACGCCAGCCGGTGGACGTAGGCCTTGCCGCCGCTGCGCGCGAGGCCGAGCACGTCGCGGTCGACCCGGTCGCGCGGACGCACGCCCTGACCCTCGACGGTGCGCCGCAGCGCGGCGAGGCGGTCGCGCCAGCGCGCGGCGCGCTCGTACTCGAGCTCCTCCGCGGCGGCCTCCATGCGGCCCTCGAGGTCCTGCTCGAGCTCCGCGGTGTCGCCCGACAGGATGTTCTCGGCGCGCTCGACGAGCTCGGCGTACTCCGCCCCGTCGATCAGGCCGACGCACGGCGCGGAGCACAGCCCGATCTGGTGCTTGATGCACGGCCGCGTGCGGTGGTTCAGCACGGAGTCCGGGCAGTCGCGCAGCGGCACGACGCGGTGCAGGTCCGACAGCGTGCGCCGCACGGCGCGCGACGACGCGAACGGTCCGAAGAAGCGCGAGCGCCCGCTCGAGCGCCCCTCCTTCGGCCGGTGCGCGCGCACGAACTTCAGCCGCGGAAAACGCTCGTCGCGGTCGAGCCGCAGCATCAGGAACGACTTGTCGTCCTTCAGCCGCACGTTGTGCGGCGGCTTGTGCTGCTTGATCAGCGCGTCCTCGAGCAGCAGCGCCTCCTTCTCGGTCCGCGTGACCAC
>CAYGPA010000574.1:0-3228 GCA_964351535.1 uncultured Planctomycetaceae bacterium | reverse complement strand
CCGGTCGCGGCCGAGAGGCCGATGTTCAGGGCGTCCAGCGTCGCGCCGGCGACGACCTCGCCCGCGACGAGGATCTCGCGTCCCGCGCCCGGGTCCCGCGTCCCGCGTCCCTGGCGCGGCTCTCGCGTGCCGGTGCGGGTGCGGTCGACCGCGCCGCTCTTCGGGATCGAGCGCGTGGCGCTGCCGCCGACGCGCGCGGAGCCGGGGGCGCCCGCGGAGCTCGGCCCGTCGCTCGACCGACCGGTGCTGCTGCGGTCCGAGAGACCCGGAGACCCGCTGCGGTCCGTCAGCGGTCGTCCGCTGCGCCCGACCTCGCGGGCGCCGAGGCTGCCGCTGCGTCCCGCCCCGGGGCCGGCGTCGGCCCGGTCGACTCCGGGGGAGCGGCCCCCCGGGCTGCGGTAGCGGTCGAGCGCGTTCGAACTCGGCGCGCGAACGACGGTGGAGCGCCCGCTCGAGCGGACGCTGGACGGGCCGCGCGCGCTCGGCGCCCGCAGCCGGTCCGAGGTCGTCCCTCGGCCGGACGACGATCCGCGGGCGTCCGGAACGGAGCCCGGGGTCGCGGGCCGCGGGAAGCGGTAGCGGGGCACCGAGGACACGCCGCGGTCGAGTGCTCCGGACGCGCCGGTGCTCGAGCCCCGACCGAACGCTCCGCGCTCGGCCGACGGACCGGCCAGCGTGGCCGAGCCGACGGTCGGCGAAGACGTCGTCGGAGGTGTCGCGGTTCGTCCATAGCTCGTCACCGACGGCCGCGTGTAGGTCCGCGTGGGCTGCGTGAAGCCGCGGCTGCTCGATCCGATGCCGGACCGGGTCGACGGCGGCGCCGTGTACGTGCCGGTGCTCGGCCGCGAGCTGCCGGTGCTGGGCCGGGTGTAGCTGGGCGAGCTGCCGCTGCTGGGCCGCGAGTAGCTCGGGCGGGATGCGCCGGAGCTGGGCCGCGAGTAGCTGGGGCGGGAGGCGCCGGAGCTGGGCCGCGAGAAACCGCCGGAGGGTCGGCTCGGCGCAGAGCGCTGGAAGCCGCCGGAACGGACCGGGGACGAGCGGCTGGGCGCGGAGCGAGCGCCGCTGCGGCCGCGCTGGGCCTCGGCGTCCTCGGCCAGCAGGGCCAGACCCAGGGCCAGGAGGGCGAACGGAGCGAGCTTGTTGAACAGACTCATGGGAGGACCTCTCGGGGCGGGTCGAACGCGTCGACACCGGTGGGCTCCTGGTTCCAGCAAAGACGATGCCGTGCCGTGGACGGAAGCCGCTCCGAGCCGCCACAACTCCAGAATAGCCCGAAAGACGGCATTTTTCGGGGGTCGGATCGCGCTGACCTCGCGGGTTCCGGGTCTCCGCCCGAGGACAGTCGCCCCGCGAGAGGACACCCGCGGGGACGCTCCGGAGCCGCCGGAACGCTCGGTCGGCGCGGGGATCCCCTCAGTCGCCGCCGGGCCCGTCGTCCCCAGGTTCGTCGCCGACGGGGGCCAGCGTGAGCACGAGGACGGCCAGGGGGGCCTCCGGATCGCCCACCAGGCTGGCCCGCGACCCCTCGACGCGCATTCCCTCGGGGAGGGCGGCCCGGGCGCGCCGCAGGCCCTCGCCGGCGGCCTCCGCGAGGCTCGCGGCGCCCAGGCGGATCCCGGGCCCGCCGGTGGAGCGCGTCCAGGCCGCGGAGGTCTCCCGGTCGTCGGGCAGCGCCACGTCGGCCCGCAGATGGAGCGCGATGGCCTGCGCGCGCCCGCTCTCGTCGAGCGCGATCGAGGCGACGGGAGCGTGGTCGCAACCCTTCGCGCGCAGCGCCTCGTGGGCGCGCCGCGCGGCGACGGTCGCCTCGCTCCAGGCCGCGTCCCAGTCGTCGCGCGCGCTCTCGAGCGGCAGGCGTCGCTCCCAGGCGTCCGGTCGGTCCACGTGCTCGAGACCCGCCGTGCGCTCGCGGAACGGAGCGCGCTTGGCGCGCCGGTCGCGGGGCACGAAGAAGAGGTCGACGAAGCGAATCCCGCCGCGCGCCTCGAGGACCTCCTCGGTCCAGATGGGCCGACCCTGAAAGGTGAGCTCGAAGCGCGTCGGCCACGGGCGGCCGGCGAGCGTCCGCCAGGCGACCTCGCGCAGCGACTCCTGCTCCTGGCCGGCCGCGTCGTAGGCGGTGACCTCGAGCGGCAGGTCGTCGTCTCCGACGCGCACCTCGAGCCGACCCAGCGGTCCGAGGTGGGTCTCGTGTCCTGCGCCGCTCTTCCGCCAGGAGAAACCCGCGGGCCACGACAGCAGGGCGCGCCGGATCTCGAGCCCGCGCACGAAGGCGGTCCGCTCCTCGCCCTCGAGCTGGACGGAACCCACCTCGGCCTCGGCCGACGTCGCGACGTCCTCGGCGAGGGGGACGACGTAGCAGTCGTCGCCGAAGCGGTAGTTGAGGACCCGGTTGCGTCGGCCGTCTTCGGTGTGCTCGAGGAGCAGGCGCGCGCGCTCGGAGCCGATGTAGTGGGCCTCGAGCGTGTGGTGGCTCTCGGGTTCGCTCGCGAAGCGCACGCGCGACAGCGTGCGGAAGCTCGTGACGCCGCGCGCCGCGACCTGGGGAGGCTGTTCGTGAGCGGTGCCGACGCTCGCGAGGAGCGCCGCGGTCAGCAGCGCGGTCGCACGGCGAGGCGGCGCGGCTCTGTCGGCTGGCGAAGGGAGCATGGCCACGTGCATCGTAGACCGCGCCGAGCAGCACGGGAACGCGCGGCGGACGCGAGCGGCCGGCGCGCGGCTCAGGGCAGCTTGAAGGCCCATTCGAGCCACGGGCCGGCGTCGGGCCCGAGGTCGGCCTCGCGCAGCGCGCGCAGCGCGCCGAGGACGCGCGGACGCACGCGCGGCTCGACGCGGTCGAGCGACGAGGCCAGCGCGCGCGCGCTGGGGCCCATCGACACCGCGCCGCACAGCGCGATGTGGATCAGCGAGCGCATGGCGCTGACGGCCACGAACGGCTGCTCGTCGTAGAGCAGCTCGGCGATGCTGTCGACGTCCTCGGCCGAACAGTAGAGGGACAGCAGGAGCGCGGCCTGGGCGCGCACGAACGGCTCGGGATCGTTCAGGCCCGTGCGCGCGGTGGGGACGACGCACTGCGAGGCGCCGCCGGCCATGACCACGTTCAGGAGCGCGTAGATCGCGTTGCTGCGCGTCTGGGCGTCGTCGCTCGAGTGGAACAGGTCGCACACGACCGCCAGCGGCGTGTCCGCCTGCTGGAGCACCGCGAGGCCGAGCAGCGCGTTGTGCACG
>CAYGPA010000573.1:0-3229 GCA_964351535.1 uncultured Planctomycetaceae bacterium | reverse complement strand
CAGGCCGACGTCGCGCGCGAACTCGGAATCTCGATCTCGGGGATGAAGTCCCGCGTCCAGCGAGCGCGCCAGCGGTTGCGGGCGCAGCTCGAGGACTGCTGCACGATCGAGCGCGACCCCCTCGGTCAGCCGGCGGACTACCGGCGCCGCCCCGATCGGCCGTGTCCATGCGATGGATAGGGCCGAGCGCGGGAGGGGGACGTGGGTCTTGTCGAAGGTGTCGTGCCCGGCCTGGACCCGATCGTCCCGGAGCCAGGCGTTCCCCGCGCTTCGCCGGTTAGAATCCTGGCGCGTCGGACGGGCGGACGCTCGACGTGACCTGGAAGTGCGACGGAGCCCTGCGCGCACGCCTCCTCCCTGTGAGCTGCCGGATGAATTCGACCCCCGTTCTCTGCTCCCTCGTCCTCGCACTTTCTCCGGCAGCCGCGCTCGCGGCGCAGGCCGGCGCGGCGGCCGGTCCCGTCCAGGGTCCGGAGGTGCGCGGATTCGTCGCGCGCATCCAGCTCGCGGGTCGCTCGCTCGCGCAGCGTCCGCACTTCGAGTACGTGCGCGCGTTCAACGAGGGCGAGCCGATCCAGGTGCGCCTCGACCCCGCGCGCTTCCCCGACCTGATCGGCGAGAAGGCCCTCGTGTACGTCGTGGCCTCCAAGAGCTCGGCCGAGTGGGATGCGGATCCGACGCTCGTCGACGTGACCGCGGGCCTCGAGCTGATCTCGTTTCCGCGAGTCGGCACGAAGCCCGAGGTCGTCACGGCCGACACGGGGACGCTGCGCGGCGACGCTGGGATCGGGCTGGGTGTCGGCTTCGACGTCGTGCTCGACGTCGACGCCAGCGGCACGTTGAACGCGGGGGACTTCATCGACGGCTACGGCCCCGAGTCCGGGCTCTACGTCGTGCACGACGTGACGCTCCCCGGACCGCTGGCCGTGACGGAGATCCAGTACAGCGGCGGCTCGTTCCTGGGCCAGAACACGTACTACCCGACCGACGTCGCGACCCTGGGGCAACTGCCGCTGGTCGTCGTCAGCCACGGCAACGGTCACAACTACCAGTGGTACGACCACATCGGCTACCACCTGGCGTCCTACGGCTACGTGGTCATGAGCCACCAGAACAACACGATGCCGGGGACCGAGACGGCTTCGACCACGACGCTGACGAACACGGACTACTTCCTCTCGAGCCTCGATCTGATCGACGGCGGCACGCTCGCGGGACACGTCGACGGCAGCCGCATCACGTGGATCGGCCACAGCCGCGGCGGCGAGGGCGTCGCGCGCGCCTACGACCGGCTCTACGACGGCGACTACACTCCGCAGGCCTTCACGATCGACGACATCGTGCTGGTCTCGAGCATCGCGCCGACCGACTTCCAGGGCACGGACCGCACGAACCCGCACGACGTGCCGTTCCACCTGTGGACCGGCGGCGCCGACGCCGACGTGACCGGCTGCGCGTTCACCGACATCGTCCAGACCTTCCACCTGCACGAGCGCGCCGAGCAGTACCGGCAGTCGATCTCGCTGCACGGCGTGGGGCACGGCGACTTCCACGACGGGCCGACCGGCTCGGTGGCGGTGGGCTTCTGCAAGGTCGGGCGCGCCGACACGCACACGATCATGCGCGGTCACCTGCTGCCGCTCGTGCACCACTACGTGCAGGGCAACGTGCCCGCGAAGGACTTCCTGTGGCGCCAGTGGGAGGCCTTTCGGCCCGTGGGCGCGCCGGACGAGAACCCGTGCGTCGTCGTCGACCTCATGTACCAGGAGGGCAGCACGTCCGGAAAGCGCGTGATCGACGACTTCCAGAGCAACTTCTCGGACCTCCTGTCGAGCTCCGGCGGCGAGGTGCGCTACACGGTCGACACGCTGCTCGAGGACCGCCTCGACGACGGGAACATCCACTTCACGCAGCAGCTCGCGGACCCGATGAACGGCATGACCCTCGCGGGCGCGAACGACACGAGCCGCGGGCTGGTGTTCGACTTCGCCGCGGACGGCTACATCCTGTTCGAGATCCCCGCGGACCAGCGCAACTGGCAGAGCTTCGAGTACCTCTCCTTCCGCGCCTGCCAGGTGACGCGGCACCCGCGGACCGCGGCGGAGGACGGAGACCTGACCTTCACGGTCACGCTCCACGACGGCGCCGGGCGCACGAGCTCGATCAACTTCGGCGCCTACGGCGGCGGCATCGAGGAGCCGTACATGCGCGCGCGCTGCGGACTGCCGCCGCTGGGCTGGGCCAACGAGTGGGAGACGATCCGCATGCGCCTCACGGACTTCGTGGACCACACGGGCAAGCGCCCGGGCTCCATCTCCGTCGGCGGCACCGGGACCGCCGCGCTGAACCTGAACGACGTCGCCGCGCTCGAGTTTCGTTTCGGACCCTCCTGGGGCAGCCCCATCGGCCGCGTGGGGCTCGACGAGATCGAGCTGACCCGCGACTGATCCGCCGCCGCCTGGACCCCTCGAAGAGCCCGCCATGAACACCAAGAAGCTCGCCCTCACCTGCACGGCCGCGGTCCTCGTCCTCGGCGCCATCGGCGCCATCGGCGCCATCGGCAACGGGGCCGCCCGCCCGCAGTCGGACTCGCGCACACCGCTGCCCGACGTGCCCCCCGACCCCTCGCGCCTCGCGGTCGAGCTCCTCTGCGCGCAGCGCTACGAGCTGGACGCCGCTTACCCGCACACGTGGCGAGTCGAACAGCCGGCGGTCCGCTCGGGCTACCTCCTCGTCCTGGGCGTGGACCCCGACCTCGTCCACCCGCGCCAGGGCTTCGAGCCGGTGCTCTACGGCGGCCGTCAGACGCTGGAGCGCATCAACGTCGGCTTCCTGCCGAACGACGTCGCCCATGCGGCTCCCGCGCAGGTCGTCGCGCTCCTGCCCGACACGCCCGAAGCCGACCCCGCGGCGCCGACGCCGCTCGACGCCATCCCGATCTGGTTCGGCTCCCCGGAACTGCCGGAGCGTGTCGACGCCGCGACGATCGACGCCGAGCTCGAAGCGGCCCTCGCGAGCGGCGTCCGCCCGGCGGCGACGACGAGCGTGCAGGCGGCCCTCGACGCCGGCGGCGGGACGCTCTACCTGCCCGACCACGCCGCCCTGCTGCGCTTCGCGGCCGACCTCGTGCAGACCCACTCTCCCGACGAGTCGGACCTCATCGAGGGCCTGCGAGCGCCGCCGCCCGAGCAGGCGGCCCACGTCGGCAGCCGACCCGGCCGCTGACCCC
>CAYGPA010000572.1:0-3242 GCA_964351535.1 uncultured Planctomycetaceae bacterium | reverse complement strand
GGGGCCGCCCCAGATCTCGATGCCGTCGTCCACGTTGTTCATGGTCTCGATGTGGTGGATGTCGGTGCCGCGGCCGATGCCGCCCAGGGAGAGCCCGTTGAGCTCGTTGGTCAGGCCGACCACGCGCCCGCCGTAGCGGAACGTCGTGTAGCGCAGCGTGCCGCTGTCGTCGTTGTCGTTGCCTCCGCCGTAGCGGTCGGTCGACGGGCCGTTCACGAGGCCCTCCATGTCGCCGACGTTGTTGGCGTTGCAGGTCGGCGAGTTGGTGCCGATCGCGTTCTCGGAGATGAAGCCGCGACCCATGATGGTCAGGTTGCCCCACTCGTTGGCCGCTTCGCGCCAGGTGCCGGTCTTCGGGTCGCCGCCGGTCCAGGTCGCGACGTCGGCCTCCGAGGTGAAGATCACGGGGTCGCGCCGCGTCCCGAGCGAGTGGATCTGCGATCCGCGCGTCACGGCCAGCGCACCCCCGCCGTTGGGGGTCACGGCGCTGGCGATCAGGGTGCCGGGCTCGATCGTGAGCGTGGCGCCGTTGGTCACGTAAATCTGTGTGGTGAGGTTGTAGACGTTGTCCGCGGTCCAGGTGGTCGAGGTCGTGATGTTGGCCGTCACGTCGATGGCCTGCGCGGAGGCGGCCAGGACGAGGCCGGCCGTCAGGGAGAGAGCCGAGCGCTGGAAGATGCCTTGCACTGTTCGGGTCCTGCGATGAGAGGTTTGCTGCCGGGCGGGGCGCTCGAGGAAGCCACTCTCCCTCGGTTCAACCGACCCGATCTGCGCGCACCGTACGGGCACTATGTTGGTCGCCCGTCAAGGCGGGGTGAATCCAGCGGCAATCAGCGTCCCTGGGAGACGCGCTCGATCTGCTCGATGTACTTCTGGACGCTCTCGCGCGGCCGCAGGTCCTGGGCGCGCCGCAAGAGCGGCAGGGCCTCCGCGTACTTGCCCTGGCCGACGAGCAGCTGCCCGTGCCGGACCTTGGCGTCGGCCTCGAAGCCCTCGATCCCCGCGGCGCGCTCGAAGTAGAAGACCGCTTGCTCGAAGTTCTCCGCGCGACGGCTGTGCTGGCCCAGCAGGATCAGCGCCTCGCCGTCCAGCGGGTCGAGTTCCACGATCTGCTCGAGGACGCTGGCCTCCTCGTCGCCCGCGCCCTCCGCGACCGCGAGGCGCGCGCGCAGCTTCAGCAGGCCCTTCTTGTCCTCGTCCTCGAGGGTCTCGCCGCAGCTCGCCTCGATGGCCTCGATCAGCTGGCGCGACTCCGGCAACGCTCCCTGGGCGGTCAACACGCGCGCGGCGCGCACGGCCCGGTCGAGCTTGCCCTGCGGGTCCATCTGCAGCGCGCGGCGGTAGGAGTCGACGGCCAGCCCGAAGAGCTCGGAGTTGACGTAGATGTCCGCGAGGCCGGTCAGGCTGTCGGCCGTGGACTTGCCGAGCTGATCCACGAGCTGGAAGTTCTCGGCCGCCTTCAGCGGCTGCTCGAGCCCGATGAAGGCGTTGGCCTGCAGCAGCCACAGATCGGCGCGCTCCGGCTCCGCGGCGATCAGCGCCTCGCAGAGCGCGCTGGCGTCCGCGTAGCGGTGCTGCTTGAAGAGGCTGCGCGCGAGCCCCATCTTCCAGTCCATCGCCTGCGGGTCGAGCAGCGTGGCCATGCGGAACGCCGACTCGGCCGACAGCTCGTTGCCGACGCTCGAGTAGGAGAAGCCGAGCAGGCCGTAGGTGATCGCGTCCCCGCCCCCCAGCTCGATCACCTGCGTCAGCGCCGGCAGCGCCTTCTCGTAGTCGTTGCGGCGCACGTGGACGAGGGCCAGGTTCTTCCAGGCCCGCCGGAACTTGCGGTACTTGCGAACGGCGACCTCGTAGTTGGCCGCGGCCTGGTCGAGGCGCTCGTTCTGCAGGTAGATGTTCCCCAGCGTGAAGTCGAACACGGCGCTGGACGCGGCGGTGCCGAACTTGCGCAGCAGCTCGACTGCCTTGTCCTTGTCGTCGGCCGAGATCAGCTCGAGGATCTCGAGCATCTGCTCGCGCTCGTTCTCCGTCACGCGCGGCTCGATGTCGGTCGCGGCGATGTAGCTGTCGACGAAGCGGCGCTGGAAGTCCGGGTCGTTCCAGATCGCGAGCTCGGCCCCGCTCATCGGGTACTCGCGCACGGGCGCGACGTTCTGGATGTCGGAGGACTCGCCCGTGGACACGAGCGCGGTCAGGATGCAAGTCGCGAGGATGAGAGGGTTCATGGTGGCTACTCCGCCGGGAAGGAGATCGGGATGCGCCTGCGGGACCGCACCGGCTTGCCGTTGCGCTTGCCGGGCTCGAATTTCCATTGCTTCAGTGCCGTCAGGACCGGGCCCTCGAACACGGGATCGGTCGACTTGACGACCTTCGGGCTCTGCACGCGCCCGTTCGCGTCGACGATGAAGATGAGCCAGACCGTGCCGGGCGCGGCCTTGCGCGTCTTCGAGTTGTGCACCGGGCTGGGCTGGTAGATCGGCCGCGCCTGCTGGTCGAGGTCCGCCATCGAGAAGAGCGCGTCGACGTCCCCCGCGCTGGCCACCGCGCTGTTCAGCTTCACGGCGAAGTCACCGCCGAGCCAGCCGTCGCTGAAGCCCGGGTTCAGGGCGAGCTCGAGCTGGGCGAGGTCGAGCGGCTGCACGTCCTCGATGAGCTCCGGCGGCTCCTCCTCCGGCTCCTCCTCGGGCGGAGGCTCCTCTTCCGGCGGCGGCGGGGGCGGCGGCAGCTGGACCGCGTCGACCGTCTGCAGCTGCAGGTCCGCCGTCGGCGGGCTCGTGATGGCCTGGATCAACGGGAGCACGAGGAAGAACGTCGCGGTCAGGAACGCGGCTCCGCCGACCACGACGAGCGCGTGGAACGTCCGGCCGAACAGGGAGGAGTCTTCCTGGGAGCGCATGCGCGATTCCTCAGCCGGCGGCGACCGACGCGAGGCTGACCTTCGTGGCACCGGCGAGCTTGGCCTCGCCGACGATGCGCACCAGCAGGTCCGTCAGGGAGCCCTTGTCGGCCTGGATGATCACCGGCAGGTTCTCCTTCTGGATCATGCGCTTGACCAGCGGCTGCACCCCGGCGATGCCGATGTCGCGGCCGCCGTAGACCACCTTCCCGTTCGCCGTCAGCGCGATCAGGATGCTGGTCTTCTCGAGCTGGACCGAGGAGGCCGCCTGCGGCTTGTCGACCTCCACGCCGGTCTCCTCCACGAACACCGTCGTGACGATGAAGAAGATCAGCAGGATGAACAC
>CAYGPA010000571.1:0-3275 GCA_964351535.1 uncultured Planctomycetaceae bacterium | reverse complement strand
CTCGATCCGGTGCGCTCCTTCGTCGAAGCGCAACACGTCTTCTTCGTGGCCACGGCTCCCGCGGGCGCCGAAGGTCACGTGAACTGCTCGCCGAAGGGGTACGACTCGCTGCGCATCCTCGGACCGCGCACGGTCGCGTACCTCGACTACGCGGGCAGCGGCGCGGAGACGATCGCGCACGTGCGCGAGAACGGGCGCATCGTGTTCCTGTTCTGCGCCTTCGACGGTCCTCCCAAGACCGTGCGCCTGCACGGCCGCGGTCGCGTGCTGGAGCCGTGTGATCCCGACTTCGAGGAGCACCTCGCGCGGTTCGACCCCGGCCCGGGCGTGCGCTCGATCGTGCGCGTCGAGGTCGAGCGGGTCAGCGACTCGTGCGGCTACGGCGTGCCGCGCTACCGCTACAAGGGCGATCGCAAGCAGCTGCGCGAGTACTCCGCGCACAAGGGCCCCGAGGGCATGATCGAGTTCCAGCGCAAGACCAGCCTGCGCAGCATCGACGGCCTGCCGGCGCTGCGCGGGTTGTCGCCGAGCGACGGGTCACCCGGCTGAGCCGCGGGCCGCGGCCTCCGCCGCGGCGCCGCGCAGCGCGGCGAAGATCCAGGTTCCCGCGTAGGCCACCACCGGCAGCACGAACACGACCAGCGCGAGCTCGCGCCACGGCACGACCACCGGCAGCTCCGCGAGCAGCGCCAGGCCGAGGGCGGGCGTCAGGCCGGCGGGCACCGCGAGGACGCAGCCCAGGACGCCGAGATAGCCCGCGCGCGCGGCGAGGTGGCCGCGCAACAGGCTCGGGGCCGCGCCGACGGCGAAGAGCACGCGCGCGTCCGCGGCGGACTCGATCGCGGAGAGCGCGGTCGCGACGAAGAGCACGACGAGACCGGTCGCCAGGCAGATGAGCAGCACCGCGCGGTAGAAGCCGCGCGGCGCTCTCAGCGTGAGCACCTCGGCGTGCACGAACGTCCCCGGAACGCGCGCGGCCTGCGTGCGCGCCGCCGCGACCGCGCCCTGCGTCACCGCCTCCGGCAGGCGCAGCACCCACGGCACGAGCACGTGGTTCGGCGGCGGACCCGGCTGCAGGTCGAGGGCCGCCATGGACTCCGTGCCCAGCAGGAACGCCGGTCCGCGGACGCGCTGCGTCGGGACGACGAGCTCGACCTCGGGCGACGCGAGCGTGCGCTCCCCCGCCACGAGCTCGATCGCATCCGCGTCCACGGCCGTCTCGTCGAGCAGCGCCAGGAGCCTGCCGCCGTGCAGCGCCTCGATCCCGGACTCCGCTCCCAGCGCGCGCAGCAGCTCCGCGTCGCCGCACGCGAGCCAGCCGGAGCGCTCCAGGCCCTCCGCGCGACCGCGGACGAGCTCGCCGCGCGCGTACGCGGCCTGCAGCGGTGCGCAGGCGACGCCGCCGAGCTCCGCGGACAGGCTGCGCGCGACCTGCTCCGCGCCGGGCCCGACCAGGACGAGCTGATCGTCGCGCAGCCCCGACCTGCGGCTGCGGATCGAAGCCTCCACCGACCCCAGGACGGCTGCGAGGACCACGCTGATCGACATGCCCGCGAGCACCGCCGTGACGACGGGCCCGTTGCGCGCGCGGAAGCGGCCGGCGTCGCGCACGGCGAGCCGCCACGCGAGCGGCAGCGGTCGCGCGAACCTCGCCAGCCCGCCCAGGATCCACGGACTGCACGCGCCGAGTCCCAGCGCGGCGAGGATCGAGCCGACGAGGATCGCGAGCCCCGCGACGTCGGGCTCCACGACCGCCCCGAACAGCATCGAGCCGACGCCGATGCCGACCAGCGCCAGCCCACCGACGAGCCAGCCGCGCGGGCTCGTCGTGAGCGGCCGGCGCCCGCCGAGCGCCACGCGGATCGGCAGCGACGCCGCGCCGCGCGCCGGGATCGCCGCGGCCGCGGTCGCGGTCACGACCCCGAGCACCAGCGCGCCGACGAGGTGCATCGGCGACACCTCGAACGGACCGTTCAGGCGCCGGAGCCAGCCGTCGAGGAACGGGTACACCGCGCGCGCAGCGCCCAGGCCCACGGCGACGCCGAGCGCGCCGCCCGCGCAGGCCTGGACCGCGGCCGAGACGAGCATCGCGGCCACGATGCCGCCGCGCGACGCGCCCGCGGAGCCGACGAGTCCGATCTCGCGCCGGCGGCGGCGCAGGCTGACCGCGAAGGCCGCGGCGATGACGAGCGCGGCCTCGAAGAAGCCGAAGCCGCCGATCACGAACAGCGCCAGGTCCTCGAAGCCGTCCACCTGGCCCAGCTCGGAGCGCTCGTGGACGGCCAGCCCGGCCGCGCGCAGCTCGGCGGCCAGGGCGGGCGCCTCGACCGCGGGCACGTCGACCAGCAGCGCGCGTCCGCCGTAGGGCCGCGACGCGTCGGCGGCGCGCAGCAGGACGGGCATGTCGAGGTCCTCGGGATCGAGGACCACGCCGGTGACGCGCGCGTCGCCGGTCGCCAGCGAGACGGTGTCGCCGGGCGCGACGCCGAGCCCCTCGAGCAGCACCGGAGACAGCGCGACCTCGTCGCCGCGGGTCGGCGCCGCGCCCTCCGCGAGCACCAGGGCGCCCCGCGCGAGACCTCCGGTGAGGCTTCCGGGCTCGTAGGCGAAGAAGCGCGTCGCGAGCCGCCGGCCGGGGACGCGGACCTCCTCTCGACCGGCGAACAGGTGCTCGCGCGGCGCGTCCGCGGGCAGCAGGCGGAGCACGGCCTCGAGCGCGCTGCCGTCCCCGAGCTCGACGCGCAACGCCGCGCACCCGAGGACCTGGGCGCGGCGCTCGGCCGGCGTCGGCTGCTGGATGTGGAAGAGGGCGCTGCCCCCCGCCATGGCCGCGACGGGAACCGACACGAGCAGGACGACGAGCAGCGTGCGCCAGGGGTTGCGCCGCAGCTGGCGCAGCTCGACGCGCGCCAGGGCGCGCAAGGCTCGCAGCGAGCTCACGGCGCGCGCCTCACGACCTCGAGCTCGCCGCTGCGGGTCCCGGAAGCGGGGGCGGAGACGGGCTCGCGGCGGCCGGCGTCTCGTCGACGAGCTGCCCGTCGCGCAGGAACAGCACGCGGTCCGCCCACGCCGCGTGCGCCGCGTCGTGCGTCACGAGGACGGCCGTGCGGCCGCGGTCGCACTGCGCGCGCATGAAGCGCATGACCAGCTCGCCGGTCACGGAGTCGAGCGCTCCCGTGGGCTCGTCGGCCAGCAGCAGCTCGCGCGGACCGACGAAGGCGCGCGCGATCGCCACGCGCTGGCGCTCGCCGCCCGAGAGGTCGTCGGGGAAGCGC
>CAYGPA010000570.1:0-3289 GCA_964351535.1 uncultured Planctomycetaceae bacterium | reverse complement strand
CTGATCTCGCGCCTGAAGATCATGGCGCAGCTCGACATCGCCGAGCGCTTCGCCCCGCAGGACGGCAAGTTCCAGATCCGCTTCGAGGGCCGCAAGATCGACTTTCGCCTGTCGATCCTGCCCGTCGTCGGCGGCGAGAAGGCCGTGCTGCGTATTCTCGACACCGGCAGCCTGGCGCTCAGCCTCGACTACCTGGGCTACGAGGAGAAGGCGCTCCACGACATCAAGCGCTCGATCGCGTCGCCCTACGGCATGCTTCTCGTCACCGGGCCGACGGGCTCGGGCAAGTCGACCACGCTGTACTCCTGCGTGAAGCAGGTCGCGACGCCCGAGATCAACGTCGTCACGGTCGAGGACCCGGTCGAGTACCGCATGGACGGCATCAACCAGGTGCCGGTCAACCCCAAGCGCGGTCTGACCTTCGCCGGCGCGCTGCGCTCGATCCTGCGTCAGGACCCCGACGTGGTGCTCGTCGGCGAGATCCGGGACACGGAGACCGCCGACATCGCGCTGAAGGCCGCCCTGACGGGGCACCTCGTGCTCTCGACGCTCCACACGAACGACGCGGCGACGACCATCACGCGCCTCGTGGACATGGGCGTCGACCCGTACATGGTCTCGAGCTCGCTGCTCTGCGTGGGGGCCCAGCGCCTGGCGCGGCGCCTCTGCACGCACTGTCGCGTCGAGATCGACATCCCGGTCAAGACGCTCAAGGAAGCCAAGTTCATCGACGGCGACCTGGACGGGGTGCAGCTCTACGGACCCAAGCCGGGGGGCTGCGGGCAGTGCCGCGATGGCTATCGCGGCCGCTTCGCCATCCTCGAGACCCTGTATGTCGAATCGGAACTCAAGCGAATGATCGTGGAGGGCCGATCAGCCCAAGAACTCGCCGCGGAGGCCCAGCGACACGGAATGCTCAATCTGCGCCGTGTCAGCCTCTTGAACGCGATTCGCGGTGTGACCTCTCTCGAGGAAGCCCTGCGAGTCACCATCGACGAGTTCTAACTCTCGGAGAACTGAAACGTGACCAGCAGCTTCAAGTACGCAGCCAAGAGCTCCAACGGGAAGACCGTCGAGGGCACCATCGAGGCGCCGAGCCGCGGTGAGGCCCTCAGCGAGCTTCGCAAACAGAACCTGGTGGTCCTGAAGGTCGAAGCCAGCTCGGGGGGCGGCAAGAGCAAGAAGGGCGGAGGCGCGTTCGCGGCCCTGACGGCCAAGCGCGGCGCCGAGAAGAAGCTGCAGAGCTTCGGCAAGCGCGGGCCGAAGGTGAAGCGCACGGAGCTCGTGCTCTTCACGCGTCAGCTCGCGACGATGATCAGCTCCGGCCTGGCGCTGCTCGAGTCGATCGACGTGCTGGCCGACCAGGCCGAGACGCCCGCCATGAAGGCCGCCTGCGCCCGGATCTCCCAGGAGCTGCGCGGCGGCTCGGACCTCTCCAGCGCCATGGAGACGTGCCCGCGGGCCTTCTCCGAGCTCTACGTCAGCATGGTGCGCGCCGGCGAGGCCTCGGGCCAGATGGACGTCATCATGGAGCGCCTGGCCGACTACCTGGAGGCCTCCGCCGAGCTGACGCGCGAGATCCGCTCCGCCATGACCTACCCCGTCATCTCGATGGTGCTCGTCATCGGCATCACGGGCTTCCTGATGCTCGGCGTCGTTCCGACGTTCCGCCAGGTGTTCGAGTCGCTCGACTCCGAACTGCCGGCCATCACGGCCTTCGTGCTGGGCGTCTCGGAGTGGATGCGCGACAACTGGATGTACATGTTCGGCGCCTTCATGGCCGTGATGTTCTCGTTCATGGCGGTCAAGAAGACCAAGAAGGGCCGCTATACGCTCGACTACCTGTATCTCAAGGCGCCGGTCTTCGGTCCGCTCGTGCGCAAGGTCGCCCTGGCGCGCTTCTCGCGCACTTGCTCGACGCTGATTCGCCCGGGTGTGCCGATCATGGGGACGCTCGACATCGTCGCGGTGACGGCGGGCAACGACGTCGTGTCGCGCGTCGTCGAGCTGTCGAACGACAGCGTACGCAACGGTCAGATGCTCTCCGAGCCGCTGTCGCAGAGCCCCGTGTTTCCGCCGATGGTCACGCGCATGATCGCGATCGGTGAGCGCACGGGCGCGCTGGAAGCGCTGCTCGAGAAGATCGCCGAGTTCTACGACTCGCAGGTCAAGGCCGCGGTCAAGTCGATGACGAGCCTCATCGAGCCGCTGCTCATCACGTTCATGGGCCTCATGGTCGGCTGCGTCGTGCTGGCCGTGTTCCTGCCCATCCTGGACGTCGTCGGCAAGCTCAGCGGGAACTGATCTCGCTCGAATGCAACGCGCCCGGGTGCGACCAGAGGTCGCGCCCGGGCGCGTTGCATTCGGGCGAGATCAGCCCTCCGCGATGCCGAAGGGCATCGCGGAGCCGCTCTTCCGGACGCGCGCACCGCATGCGTCCGGAAGAGTTTTCCGGTTCGACGACGCGGCTCGATTCAGAGCAGAAAAGCCCGGCGCTTTGCTCAAGACGCGTAAGTCCCGGGACCGATATCTCCGCCTGCGAAGTCCGCTCGAGGAACACCGGATCGTCTCCGGGATCGGGCGGGATGGCTCGGCCTGCGTAGGGCCGCGCCGTTCACAAAGAGGTGCCGGTTCGCCGGCGATTCGAGGCCCTCGAGCCTCCGTGTGGGGAGCCTTCTCGGCGAGCCGCGCGAATCCAACAGAGAGACCTGAAGGAACCACCGTTCAACATGAAAACCAACCGTAACAACGCGGGCTTCACGCTCATCGAGCTGATGATCGTCGTGGCCATCATCGCGATCATCGCGTCGGTCGCCATCCCGCGCCTGATGGCGGCACGGCTTGCCGCCAACGAGTCCGCAGCCATTTCGACGCTGCGCTCGATCTCGTCCGCCCAGGCTGCCGTGCAGTCCTCGGGCGCGATCGACTCCGACGCCGACGGCGCGGGTGAGTACGGCTGCTTCGCCGAGCTCGCCGGCACCCAGCCGGTGCGCGTGAGCGCGGCCGGTGTCCCGGCCGCCGGCGCCCTCGCGACCGACCTCCTGAACCCCGCCGTTCTGTCGGCCGCCTTCGGGCAGCTCGACGCGACGGGCGCCACGCCGACCGTGACCCGCTCGGGTTACGTCTTCCAGATCTGGCTGCCGGGTGCCGGCGGCGTCGGTGGTGCTCCGGTCGCCGGGCAGGCCGAGCAGAACGGCCCGGCGGGCGGCTTCAACGCCGGTCCGTTCCCGGTTGCCAACAACTGCGAGATCATGTGGGCCGCCTACGCGTGGCCGCTCGACCGCCAGAA
>CAYGPA010000569.1:0-3295 GCA_964351535.1 uncultured Planctomycetaceae bacterium | reverse complement strand
GCTCGCGGTGCGCGTCGAGCAGCACCTCGGCCGCGGGCGCCTCGTAGGCGATGCGGCCCTTGTGGCCCAGCACGGTGTCGCCCAGGTGGTAGCCGCGTCCGACGCCCGCGGCGCCGGCCAGGCCGTTGAGCGTCTCGATCAGCTCGACCGGCTCGAGCGCGCACCCGTCGAGCGCCACGGGGCGGCCGGCGTCGAACGCGAGCTCGATCGTCGCGGGCTCCGTGTCCGCGCCCGCGCCGAGGGTCCAGCGCCACTCGCTCTCGGGCAGCGGCCCGGCCGAGTCCAGGAGCTCGCCGCCGCCGATCGTCAGGCCCCACAGGCCGGCGTTGACGGAGTAGCGCCCCTCGGTGTCCGAGCACTCGCAGCCCCACGCGCGCAGCGCGTCGCGCTCCGCGCAGCGATCGAAGCCGCCGTCGCGGATCGGCGCGAGCACGGGAACGCCCTCGGCCACGACGGCCAGGGCCGACTCGAACCGGATCTGGTCGTTGCCGGCGCCCGTGCAGCCGTGCGCGACGGCGTCGAAGCCCTCGCCGCGCGCGACGCGCGCGAGGACCTCCGCCTGCAGCCCGCGCTCCGCGGCCACGCACAGCGGGTAGGTGTCTCCGCGGCGCACGTTGCCCGCGATCAGCCAGCGCACGACGCGGTCGAAGAGCTCCGCCCGCGCGTCCACCCAGCGATGCTCGCGGGCGCCGAGCTGCACCGCGCGCTCGGCGACGGCGCGTCGCTGCTCGTCGTCGAAGCCGCCGCAGTCGACGGTCAGGGCCGTCACGTCGTAGCCGCACTCGCGCACGAGGTAGGCCACGAGGAAGGAGGTGTCGAGACCGCCGGAGTAGGCCAGCAGGACGTGCTTCTTCACGGGGGAGTTCATCCTTCGATCAACGCGCTGACGCGCTCGCGGAGTTTCTGGGCGTGACGCTTGTCTTCCACGGCGACGAACACGGTGTCGTCGCCGGCGATCGTTCCCACGACGCCTGCGAGCTCCTCGGCCTCGAGCGCCCGCGCGATGGCGCTGGCCGCTCCGGGCTCGCTGAAGAGCACCAGCAGGTTGGAGCCGGCCGGCTGCGCCCCGCGCAGGAGCGCGCGCAGGGACTCGAGCGGCGTGACCCGCTCCGTCAACCGATAGACGCCGTCGCGCTTGGCCACGTGCAGCGCGCGCAGGTCGCGGCTCAGGACCGGCTGCGTCGTCGAGATGCCGCGCGCCTCCAGCACCTCGAGCAGCATCGTCTGGCTCGAGACCTCGAGCTCCTCGAGGACCTGGAGGATGGCCTTGCGGCGCTGTGCGGTGGACTCGGGCATGGCGTGGGCGGAGGAAACTACGCTCTCCATCGGCCCCGAGAGCCATGAATATCCAAACATGGGGGCGCAAATCGAATAAATATGCAGCGGGGGCCGGCAGCGGGACGGCGAGGCCCCTCCGCCTCCCGTCCCCGGGCGGCTCCGGCCGGCCCCGAAACACCGTGAGCTCCGCGGCATCCACAGGGCATGCGAAGTCCGTGGTCGATCCTGCAGCCCGTCCCGTCCGCCCAGCTCGTCGAGGCCCGCCTGCAGCTGCACTGGGCGGCGCAGCTGGCCGCTGCGCCCGGTGCGACGCTGGTCGAGGAACAGGCCGACTTCGCGCACCTGTCGCTCGCGCTGGACGCCGACCGGCGGGCCTTCGAGGGTCCCGTCGTGACCGGCGGCCGCCCCTGGCGCGCGGCCCTGCGGCTCGCACCGCCGCAGCTCGAGCTGCGCGACGCCGGGGGGCGGACGATCGAGCGGCTCGACCTCGCCGGACGGACGCTCGCCGAAGGCCGCGCCTGGCTGCAGGCCGCCGCGGAGCGCTGGACGTCGCAGCCCCTGGCCCGGGACCTGGCGCTGCCCGAGCAGCGGCCCGCGGACCACCCGGTCGCTGCCGGCGCGGCGTTCGACGTGCCCGCGCGGCACGCCGAGGTCCTCGCGGCCTGGTACGCCGCCACGGCCGAGCTCCTCGACCAGGTTCGCGAGCACGAGGCGACGGCTTCTCCCGCGCGTCTCTGGCCGCACCACTTCGACCAGGCGGTGCTGATCGACCTCCGGAACGAGTCCGGGCTGCCCGACGACGCGAGCGTCGGCGTCGGCTTCTCCCCGGGGGACGACGGTCGCTCCGCGCCCTACCTCTACGGCACGCCCTGGCCGCACCCCGAGGCCCGCGACCTCCCGGAGCTCCCCGCCGGCGGCACCTGGAACACCGAGGGCTGGGTCGGCGCCGTGCTCACGGCCGAGGCCGTGCTGGCCCTCGAGCCCGGGGAACGCGCTGCGCGGGTCGCGGAGTTCGCCGCGGCGGCCGTGGCGGGCGGTCGGGCCCTGCTCGCGCGCTGAGGCGCCCGGACCGCCGCGGCGCCCATCGGTCCGGCCCGCTCAGCGCGCCTCGAGCACGCCCTGCACGCCCGGGTGGTCGCGCGCGAGGCGCGTGCCCCGGAACAGCGCCAGGGGCGGCGCGTTCCCGGCGTGGTCGGGAGCCTCGACGCCCCCCTCGATCGGGTTGCGGTAGTCCCACACGACGCGCCCGTCGCGCGTGACCTCGAACAGCCGGCCCGCGACGCCCGAGCAGATCAGCGTGTTGCCGTTCGGCAGGCGCTGGGCTCCGGAGATGAAGGCCGAGAAGAAGTTCTCGCGGTCCTCGTAGCTCCACGCGGGATCCTCGGGCCCGTGCGCGCTACCCGGCGCGGTCTCGAAGCCCCGCTCCTCGTCGAAGGGCAGGACGAGCTCGTCGACCGTCGAGTAGTCGCCGTCGGCGCGCCCGCGTCCGTTGTTGAAGAGCACCAGGCGCACGTCGCCGTCTTCGCCGCGGGTCCACGTCGGGTCGTGCTGGTAGAAGAGCCGGCGGTCCTCGTCGCCGCCCGCGCCGTGCACGCGCGGGTTGCCCCAGCGCCACAGGATCGCCCCGCCGCGCCCGCGCCGACCGCCGGCTTCGGTCGCGGCCTGCGCGGTGGTCGTCGAGTGGTCGATCACCCAGACCTCGTTCAGGTGCGGGGTGCTGAGAACGATCAGGTCGAGCTTCGCGTCGTAGTCGACCGCGTTGGTGTGCAGCCAGTCTCCGCCGACGCGGCGGCGCTCGGCTTCGTCCGCGTCGGCCTCCTCGTCCTCGTCGTACCCGCCGACGTAGCCGAGCGCGCTCATCTCCTCCTCGAGGCGCCGCTCCTCGGCGATCTGCGCGGCGGTCTTCGGAGGCTCGTCGCGGTGGTCGCCGTTCACGTCGATGCGTCCGGGTCGGCTGATGATGTCGGCGTGGTTCGGCAGCTTCTCGTCGAAGTCCTGCACGAGGTGATCGCGGGAG
>CAYGPA010000568.1:0-3307 GCA_964351535.1 uncultured Planctomycetaceae bacterium | reverse complement strand
CACCGCGCGCGCCTCGCCGCCGAGCGACGCGACGTCTCGCGCGAGCCCGAGAAGATCGCGGGGCCGAAGGCGTGAGCCTCGCGGCAGGCGGTCCCGCGCGGCGCGCGATCCTCCTCGCCGCGGGCCGCGGTGCGCGCCTGGAGGCGGCCGCGGGCGACCTCCCGAAGTGCCTGCTCGAGCTCGGAGGACGCACGCTGCTCGCGCGCCACCTCGACGCGCTCGAGCAGGTCGGCGTGGAGAACCTGACGATCGGTGTCGGCTACCGGGCCGAGGCGATCGCCGCGGCGCTGAGGTCGATCGACACGCCCCTCGCGGTCGAGCTGGTCCACAACGAGCGCTACGAGCGCGGCAGCGCGCTGACGCTCTGGACCGTGCGCGACGCGCTGGCCTGCGGCGCGGACGTGCTGCTGATGGACGCCGACGTGCTCTACGACGCGCGCATGCTCGCGCGCCTGCAGGCGACGGACCACGCGAGCTGCTTCCTGCTGGACCGCGAGTTCGAGCCCGGCGACGAGCCGGTCAAGCTCTGCGTCCGCGGCGGCCTCCTGCGGGAGTTTCGCAAGCGCCCGGACCCCGCCGCGGGCCCGTTCGAGGTCGTCGGGGAGTCCGTCGGCTTCTTCCGCTTCGACGCGCGCACCGCCGCGCGCCTGGCGGAGCGCATCGACGCCTACGTCGCGGCCGACCGCCTCGACGAGCCCCACGAGGAGGCGCTGCGCGACCTGCTGCTGGCCGACCCCGAGGCGTTCGGGTACGAGGACGTCACGGGGATGCCCTGGATCGAGATCGACTTCCCCGCGGACGTCGAGCGCGCGCGCGCGACCGTTCTTCCCCGGCTGCGGTAATCCGGACGAGCCCGCGCTCTCCGGATCGACCTCGCCCGCGGAGCGTCGGGCCTGGTAGCCTGCGAGATCGCCCATGGACGAGAAGGACGACAGGCCGACGACGCCTCCGGCCGACGGGTCGCGATCCAAGGCCGCGCGACTGCGCGCTTTGCTGCGCTCTCCCGAGCCGGAGTTCCTGATGGAGGCGCACAGCGGCGTCAGCGCGCGGATCGTCGAGGAGGCGGGCTTCCCCGGGATCTGGGCCAGCGGTCTGGCGCTCTCCGCGCAGTTCGGCGTGCGCGACAACAACGAGGTCAGCTGGACGCAAGTCGTCGACGCGCTCGAGTTCATGTCGGACGCCACCTCGATCCCGATCCTCGTCGACGGCGACACGGGCCACGGCAACTTCAACAACCTGCGCCGGCTGGTGCGCAAGCTCGAGCAGCGCGGCGTCGCGGGCGTGTGCATCGAGGACAAGCTGTTCCCCAAGCAGAACAGCTTTCTCGGCGGCGAGCGCCAGCCGCTGGCCGACGTGGAGGAGTTCTGCGGCAAGCTGCACGCCGCCAAGGACACGCAGCGCGATCCGGACTTCGTCGTGGTCGCGCGCATCGAGGCGCTGATCGCCGGCTGGGGCATGGACGAGGCCCTGCAGCGCGCGGAGCGCTACCGCGAAGCCGGCGCGGACGCGGTGCTGATCCACAGCAAGAGCCCGAAGCCCGACGAGGTGCTGGCCTTCGCGCGCGCGTGGAACCGGCGGTGTCCGCTGGTGGTCGTCCCGACGACGTACTACGCGACGCCGCCCGAGGCGTTCGCGCTCGCGGGCGTGCAACTCGTCATCTGGGCCAACCACATGCTGCGCGCCTCCGTCGCGTCGATGGAGGCCGTGGCGCGCGAGGTGCGCGAGGCGCGCAGCGTGGCGAACGCCGAGGACCACGTCGCGAGCCTGCGCGAGATCTTTCGCCTGCAGGGCGTCGCCGAGCTCGCCGAGGCCGAGTCGCGCTACCTGGCCGCCGGGCGCCGGACGCGCGCCGTGGTGCTGGCCGCGGCGCGGGGTCGCGGTCTCGAGAGCCTGACGACCGAGCGCCCGAAGGTCATGATCCCCGTCCGCGGCGAGCCGCTGCTGCGCCGGCTCGTGACGGCGTTCAAGGAGAGCGCGGTGCACGACGTGACGGTCGTCGCCGGCTACCGGAGCGAGGCGATCGACGTCGAGGGCATCGCCGTCGTGGAGAACCCGCGGCACGAGGAGACGGGCGAGCTCGCGTCGCTCGCGTGCGCGCGCGACGGCCTCGCGGGCGACTGCCTGGTCGTCTACGGCGACCTCCTGTTCCGCCGCTACATCCTCGAGGACCTGCTCGACGCGCCCCAGGAGGTCGTGGTGGTCGTGGACTCGCGGCGCGCGGCGGAGGGGGGCTCGCGCGACTTCGCGTGGTGCTCGGAGCCCGACGACCTCGGTCTGGAGC
This sequence comes from uncultured Planctomycetaceae bacterium, assembly GCA_964351535.1. Taxonomy (GTDB): domain Bacteria; phylum Planctomycetota; class UBA1135; order UBA1135; genus JAUIDW01. The sequence goes on along the minus strand of CAYGPA010000568.1, from coordinate 1,026 downwards.
GACGCGACGTGCTGCTGCAGCGCGTGGACACCGATGCCGACCGCGCGGCGAGCGAAGAGCCCTCCGGACGCTGGATCGGCATGTCGCGCTTTCGCGGCGAGGGCTGCGCGTGGCTGCGCGAGTCGTTCGAGCGCCTGTCGGCGCGTCCGGACTTCGCGCAGCTCGACTTGCCGGCGCTCTTGAACGACCTTGTCGAGGCCGGCCACCCCGTGCACGTGCAGTACGTGCGCGGCCACTGGCTCGACGTCAACTCCGCCGAAGACCTCGACCGCGCAGGCCGCTTCGCGCCCGACACCCGGGCGGGATCCAGACGATGCAACACGTCCTCCTGAACCCCGGTCCCGTCGTGCTCAGCGACGCCGTGCGCGCCGCGCTGACCCGGCCCGATCTGTGCCATCGCGAGCCGGAGTTCGCGCAACTGCAGCACGCGGTGCGCGCCGCGCTGCTCGACGTGGCCGCGCTGCCCGCGCGGGAGTGGTCGGCGGTGCTCGTCGCGGGTTCCGGTACGGCGGCGGTCGAGGCCATGATCGCGAGCCTCGTGCCTCGCGGCCGCGCGCTGGCCGTGGTGGCGAACGGCGTCTACGGCGAGCGCATGGCGCGCATCGCGGCGGCGCACGAGATCCCGCACGAGGTCCTCGAGCTCGAGTGGGGCGCGGAGGTGCGTCCGGAGGCGGTGGCGGAGCTCCTGCGGCGTCGCGACGACTTCGCGGGCCTCGCCGTCGTGCACCACGAGACGACCACCGGGCGCCTGAACGACCTGGAGGCGATCGCCGGGGCGGCGCGCTCGAGCGGCGTGCCGCTGCTCGTCGACGGGGTCAGCAGCTTCGGGTCCGAGCGCATCGACTTCGAGGACTGGAACGTCACGGCCTGCGCCGCGACGGCGAACAAGTGCCTGCACGGTGCGCCGGGCATCTCGTTCGTGATCGCGAAGCGCGCGAGCCTCGGCGCGTGCGCGGAGGCGCCGCGCAGCGTGTACCTCGACCTCGCCGGCCACTCCGCGCAGCAGGACGAGGGCTCGACGGCGTT
>CAYGPA010000567.1:0-3317 GCA_964351535.1 uncultured Planctomycetaceae bacterium | reverse complement strand
GTTCCTCTACTTTCCCGCACCCGGACAGGGCGCGACGCCGGGTCGGCCCGGCGTCGACTACGAGGAGGTGTGGCTGCGGACCGAGGACGGCGTCTCGCTGTCGGCGTGGTACGTCCCCGGCCCGGACCCCTCGCGCGTCGTGCTGTGGTTCCACGGGAACGCCGGCAACCTGTCGGATCGCGCGGCTCGCCTGCGCCGCATGCAGGCCGCGGAGCTCTCCGTGCTGGCCCTCGACTACCGCGGCTACGGACGGTCGGAGGGCCGACCCAGCCCCGCGGGCACGGCCCTGGACGCGCGCGCGGCCTGGCGCTTCCTCGTCGAAGCACGCGGCGTCGATCCTCGACGGATCGTGCTGTTCGGCTCCTCCCTGGGGGCGGCCGTGGCGCTGGAGCTGGCTGTCGAAGTCGAGGAGGTCGGGCTGGTCGTGCTCGAGTCCCCGTTCCTCTCCGTCCGCGCCATGGCGCGCGAGCTACTGCCCTCCGTTCCGGGCGTCCTGCTGCCGAATCCCTACGACAACGCGGCGGCGGTCGCGCGTCTGAGCGCACCCTTGCTGATCTACCACGGCGATCGCGACGCCATCGTGCCGTTCGAGCACGGTCGCGAGCTGTTCGAGCGCGCGGCCTCCGCGGAACGGCTGTTCGTCTCGATTCCCGGCGGCGGTCACCTGTGCCTGGAGCAGCCGGGGCCGCTCGACTCCTTCGCGCACTTCTGCCGAGCCGCGACCACGCTGGCCGTCGTGCCGCCGGAGGCGCCGGAGGCGACGGACGCGGCCCAGCGTTGACACCCGTGCGCCGAGCGGGAACGATGCGCGCCCATGGAACGCTGGTCGATCACGGTTCAGAAGGAATACTTCAACTTCGCCGCCGCGCACTTCCTGATCTTCCCCGACGGAAGCAAGGAGCGCCTGCACGGGCACAACTACCGCGTCTACGTCGAGATCGAGGGCGAGCTGTCGAAGCACGGCCTCGTGATCGACTTCAAGCGGGTCAAGCCGGTGGTGAAGGAGCTGCTCGACGGCCTCGACGAGCACTGGATCGTCCCGGGCGAACACCCCGGCGTGAAGGTCACGACGCGCGACGACGGCGTGGTCGAGGTGCGCTACGGCGAGAGCTACTACGCCGCTCCGGCCGAGGACGTGATCGTGCTTCCGATCAACAACACGAGCTCCGAGAACTTCTCGAGCTGGATCGGGCGCGAGCTGCGCCGCCTGCTGGAGCAGCGCTTCGAAGACGTCGTCGTACGACTGCTGCGCGTCGCGGTGGAGGAGACCCCCGGGCAGTGCGGGGTCTACCACTACGTTCCGGACGCCTGAGCCCGATCCTTGATCCGGGCGGGCGCCTCAGCCCTCGATGCGCTTGCCGCCGACGTACCTGGCGGTCTGCTGGGAGTCCTGGCTGCCGTCCGGATTCCAGGCCATCCAGGTACCCTCGCGCTTTCCGCTCTCGTAGCGGCCCTCCACGCGGGGCGTGCCGTCCGCGTACCAGGTGCGGTACGGGCCGTGGCGCTTGCCGTCGCGGTACACGGCCTCGGTCTTCACCTGGCCGGTGGTGAAGTGCGTGACGACGGTCTCGGCCGCCTCGTCGGAGAGCCCAGGGGCGCCGGTGAAGGCCCAGAAGGCGAGGCCCAGAACGGCCAGGATCAGCAGGGTGATTCTCACGGCGCCACTTGGACGCGGCGGCCCGCTGGCTTCTTCCCGGACTCCCGGATTTCCGCCGCGCCCGGGCGGGGCTCGCGGGCGGCACCGGCTCGGCCGAAGAAGCGGACGCCCCGGCCTCGCCGGGAGAGGCCGGGGCGCCGCGTGCTCGTGTCGTCCTTCGAGTCAGGGTCGCGACCGGAGCGCGGCGCGGCCGTCCGCGGAGACCAGCGCGTCGAAGATCTCGACCTCGCCGTGCTCGTCCACGAGCGCCAGCGTGCCGCGCGTCAGCCGGCGCGCGGCCGGGTCGTCCTCGGCGGGCGCCTCGGGAGCCCCGTACGGCTCCGCGAGCTCGTCCAGGGCCGCGCGGCGGGCGTCGTCGGCCGTCGAGGCGTCCCCGGCGAAGCGACCGCTCTGCGCGGGCGCCGCGCCGTTCTCGATCCCCGCGTAGCTGCCGTAGGGGAAGCCCGCCACCTCGAGCGTGTAGCCCGAGGGACCGGCCAGCGTTCCGACCACGAGGTGGAAGTCGCCGGGCACGTTCACGCGGAAGGAGCCGACGAGCGGCTCGTAGAAGTCGTCGAAGACGAACGGGAACGTGTCCGTCACCGGGTCGTACACGTAGACCACGAGGTCGGCGTAGGGGTTGTCCGTGTGGAGCACGACCTCGACGTCGACGGGGAAGTCGGCCGCGAAGGCGAACCCGTCGAGCAGGTCGAAGCCGTCCACGTGGCCGCGGATCGCGTAGAAGCCGTGCGGGTCGAGGAACCCGATGCCGTCGGCCTCGTCGGGGAAGTTGTTCGGCTCGAGCTCGTACACGAAGCCGACGGTGCCGCCGCCGCCGCCGCCTGAATGGCTGCATCCGGCCGCCGCGAGGGCGAGGAACAGGGCGAGGAAGGGGGCGGGAACGCGTGCTTCCATGATGAGGCTCCTTGTCGCGAAGGGGTGTCTCCTCTGGAGGTCATGGAGACACCGGCTGGGGCTCCGGGGGGGCCGAGAGGCCGGTTTTCCCGGGTCCGGGGGACAAGGAGGCAAGCGGCGTGCCGCGCCGGCCGCGGGCTCAATCGTCGACGTAGCCCAGCGCGTGGAGGTACTCGATCTCCTCGCCGGAGAGGTCGACCGCCGCGCCGCCGGCCGCGCCGAAGCTCGCCGCGTGTTCGCGCTGCCGGAGGAGCTCGGCGCGCAGGCGCTCCGCGACGTCGGGACGCGCCGCGAGCAGGTCCCGGCGTTCGAGCGGATCGGCGACCACGTCGAACAGGTACTCGCGGCCCTCGCCGTGCGCGTCGACGTACTTCCAGCGATCCTCCAGCACGCAGTCCGCGTCGACCTGGCCGCTGCGCAGCTCGGCCAGCGCCGTGCGCGGCGCGAGCGCACGGCCCTCGAGCGCCGCCGCGAAGCTCTCGCCGGCGAGCGTGTGCGCCGCGGGAGCGGGTCGGGGGTCGAGCAGCTCGAGCAGCGTGGGGAACAGGTCGATCGTGCGCACGCGCTCGCGCACCCGCCGCGGCGCGTGACCCGGAGCGCGCACGATCAGGGGCACGCGCAGCACCTCGGTGTAAAGGCTCTTGCGGTGTCCGATGCGGCCGTGCTCGCCGAACTCCTCGCCGTGGTCGGACACGAGCACGACCACCGTGTCGTCCGCCATGCCGAAGCGCTCCAGCGCGTCGAGCAGCTCGCCGACGTGGCGGTC
>CAYGPA010000566.1:0-3322 GCA_964351535.1 uncultured Planctomycetaceae bacterium | reverse complement strand
TTTTGTTCTCATTTCCAGGCGAGGATCGGCCGAGAAACCGTGGACACAACCCGCCCGGGGCCGAGAGGCGTGGCGACCCTCGCTTTCGCGAATTCGATGCCCCGGTTGGAACCGAAGTTGCTACCCGCCGTCCCGCGTTCCGCGCCGGTCCGGTTGGCGTACAATGCCGATCTTTCGGTCCTCGCGCCGAACACCTCCGATGCCCATCGCCGAAGACACGATCGAACGCGGTCTCGACACGTTCCTGCTGCTCGTGCAGCAGAACGACGCGCTCTCCAGTGAGTTCCGCGCCAGCGTGCGCGAGTTCTTCGGGGATCGCCATCCCCACGGCAACGACTCCGTCTTGCAGCTCGCCGGACGTCGGCACGTCGAGTGGTTCGTGCTGGAGCGCCCCAGCGCCACGCTCGACGAGGTCCCCGTTCAAGGCCTCGTCGAAGGCTGGCTCGAGAAGATGCCCGCCACGGAGCACGACACGCTGGAGGTGCTGCAGGCGACGCATGCGGGCATCTTCGAGGTCACCGGCGTCACGCCGGGCGAGGGCGTGTGGATCCGCGATCTCGCGGCCTTTGGCGAGTACCCGCTGTACGAGCCGGAAGGCTCGATGGCGCTCGAGACCGGGGACCTGCTGGTCGGCCGCATCTTTCCGGTGGGGGACTCGCTCTACCGGATCTCGCGAGCCGCCGCGCACTTCCGAAACGAGGAGCTGCTGCAGGCGCTGCGGCAGGATCTCGAGCGCCTGCGCGCCTCGCACCGCGGTGTGATGCGCCTCGCGCAATCGGAGCTCGAGCGCATGTTCTGGGGCAGCGCGCCCATCGCCTCGAGACCGGACGCGGTCGCCGCCGCGCGCGACTTCCTGCTGGCCGCCGGCCTGCAGCGCGCCGACGTCTCCGGAGTCTTCGAGACGCTCGCGGCCCAGCCCTACGACGGCGCGCGCATCGTGCCGGGAGCCGGCGACGCGCTGGGCGCGATCCTCAGCGGGCTGGCCTTCGAGACGCAGGTCGATCTCGAGGAGGCGCGGCGTCACCTGATCGCGGCCTGGGCGCAGCTCTCGCAGCCCGTCGAGGCCGAGGCCGACACGTCCGAGCAGCCGACGCCACAGCCGCCGACGCATGCATCGGGCGCGGTGGACGTGGCCGCGGCCATGGCGGCCTTCGAGCGCGGGCGCGCCGAGGGGCGCGACCTCGAACGGCTGTTCGACGACCTCGAGCGGCAGCTCGAACTCGACGACGACTCCGCCGCGGACGAGGGCGACGTCCCGGACTTCCCCGGCGTCGTGGGCGCGATGGTGGAGGAGTTCGTCTGGGACGTGGGTCGGGAACAGGGACCCAGCGCGGCGGAAGACCTCCGCATCCTCGGTTCGCTCGGCGAGTACGCTCAGGACATCGGCGTGTTCGAGAACCTGCGACCGCGCGACCTGCTGGCCTACGCCACCGTGTGGGTTCCGCAGCGCGGCGGCCTCTCGAACGCCGACGACGCCCGTCGCCTGGTCGGTGCGCTGCGCTCGTTCTGCCGCTGGGCGGAGGAACGTCAGTCGCTGCCGCTGCTCTCGGGCTTCCGCGACGCGCTGCGCGGCGTGGAGTCCTCGCTGCCGCGCATCGTCGAGGCCAACCGGCGTGGGGGAGTTCCCTGCGCCCCGGGCGAAGGCGCGCTGATGGAGGTCGTCTCCGTCGAGCAAGAGGTGCGCGCGCGAACCGCAGACGGCCCGGAGCAGTCCATCGAGGCGGGCGAGGGCCAGCGCGCCTGGCTGCGCCCCGGAGACCACGTGCTGGTCACGCCGCGCAACGGTTCGATGATGCTGTGCCGCTGCTACCCGCCCGAGGCCAAGCCTATCCTGGCCGACCTCGAGCGTGCCTAGGGGCCCTACTGCGCGGCGGGCCCCGCGGGAATCTGCACCTCGGTCACGAGCAGCGACATGTCGTCGACGATCGCCGGGCTGACGAAGTACACCTCGCGCGCCGGACCCGTCGGTCGCCAGTTCATGCCGTCGAGGAACTCGAACAGCTTCGCGTACGAGAGCGGCACCTCCGGGTACGGGCCGGCCACGAAGGCATAGGCCACCGTGGTGCTCGGCAGCACCTCGTAGCGCAGCGGAGGCTCGGCGAGGATGCCGGGGGCAACCGGAGCGCAGGCGCGCATCCGCAGTCCGCCCTCGAGCGGCTCCATCGGATTGGCGTAGAACAGCGCGAAGGGCGATCCGGTCGGCTCGATGCCCTGGTCGATCACGGTCCCGATCATCTGGTCGAGGAGGTTCCCGAACTCCCTCGGATCCCCGAGCACCTCGATGAACACAAACGGCTGGTCGAGGCGGTGCTTCCAGTTGACCTCGAGCGTCTCGTAGGGAGGCTCACCGATCGCGAGGTCCGGCTGGAACCCGAGCAGCGTCAGGCGCGCTTCGTGCGGATCGGAAGGCCGGTCCTGCCGCGGTGCGGAGCAGGCGAGCGCGAGGAGGAGCAAGGCTGCGCAGGTGAGCAGCCACCGAGCCGGGTCGTGGAATCGCATGCGCGCAGCATGGCGGCTAGGAGGCCGCGGAGCCATGGGATGTTCCCGGCGGTCCCGGGGGCCGTCGAACGAACCAGGAGGCACGGGTCTCGGCGCGAGAGCGTCCGTGCGAACAGCCCATCGCACCGTATCCGAGATGTCTGATAATGTATGTTTTGTTGCTCTGGACATGGCGTGGGGGCTCCGGAGGTCGATTCCGCCTTGGCCCGGACGAATCGTTCGAGCTAGCCTGCGTCGGCTCGGCGCCCTGCGCGGGCCCTCTCCCGTGGATTCCAACGACACGACGCCGGCGGCTCGGGATCGAGGCTCGCGCCCGGCGCTGCGGCGGCCGGAGGATCGCGGGCTGCTCTTCGACGAGTACGTCGTCGGCGCCGCGATCGAATCGGCAGCGCGAACGGTCACCGAGGCGGACGTCGCGGCCTTCGCCAGCGTATCCGGGGACTTCAACCCGCTGCACCTCGACGAGGAGTTCGCGCGGCGGACGTCGTTCCGGCGCCGCATCGCGCACGGCCTGCTGGTCGAGTCGATCGCCAGCGGGCTGGCCTTTCAGACGGGGATCTTCGACGACACGCTGGTGGCCATCCAGGAGATGCAGCTGCGCTACGTGGCCCCCGTGGGCATCGGCGACGCGATCCGGACCGTCCTGGAGGTCGCCGAGCTCGAGCCGGAACCCGGCCCGAGACGCGGCTGGGTTCGCCTGCACGCCAACGTCTACAATGCGGGCGGCGACGCGGTGATCCGTGGAGAGTGGCTCGTGCTGGTCCACCGTCGTCGGCCCGCGCCCGGGCGAGGCGGATGTCGACGCGCCCGGTCGGGATGGGCT
>CAYGPA010000565.1:0-3331 GCA_964351535.1 uncultured Planctomycetaceae bacterium | reverse complement strand
GTCCGTCCGCGGAACGATCCGCACGAAGGCCAGGCCGTCGGGCGCCAGCGCGACGACCTCGGCCTCGACGACGTCCGCGGCGGTCCGCAGGACCAGCCGGGTCGGCCGAGACGACGCCCCCCCCGAGTTCTCGACCCGGACGAGGAACCCGGGACCGTCGGGCAGCGGAACGACCCGCGTGACCCGCAGATCCGGCAGCAGATCTCCCGCCGGCGGAGAAAGAGCCCCGGCCCGCGACGGACCCGCGAACAGAGCCGCCGCCCCCCCCAGCGCGGCGGCGACGAGACGAAGCTTGAATCGGTGATGCACGAGAATCTCCCCTACCGCGACGACGCGGCTCCCCCTCCACAACGGCAACCCGACGATTCCGCGACAGGGAAAACCGGATTTCGTGCCCATCCGTGCGCACGGGACGCGTCGAGCGCACGGGACCCGATCACTCCCCGCGGCCGCTGAGATGCCGGAACAGCCACGCGCGCGCGAAGGTCCATTCGCGGCGGATGGTGCGTTCGGAGATGGTGAGGACCTCGGCGACTTCGGGTTCGGTCAGGCCGACGAGGAAGCGCAGGCGGACGACTTCGGCGGCGCGGGGGTGTTCCTGGGCCAGGGCCTGGATGGCTTCGTCGACGGCGAGGACCTGGTCGAGGCTGGCGGTGCGGGCGACTTCGACGAGGTCGAGGGGGAGGCGTTCGAGGCCGCCGCCGCGTTTGGCGCGGTTTCGTTTGCGGGCGTGGTCGATGAGGATGCGGCGCATGGCCTCGGCGGCGGCGGCGTAGAAGCGTTCGGGGGACTCGCGGACGAGGGCGAGCTCGTCGCGCAGCTTCAGGTAGACCTCGTGGACGAGGGCGGTGGGCTGCAGCGTGTGCTCGCGGCGTTCGCCGGACAGGAAGCCGCGCGCGAGGCCGCGCAGGTCGTGGTGGACGCGCTCGAAGAGCTCGTCCGGAGGTTCGGAGCCGGAGAGGGTCATGCGCGGGGGCTCATTCGTCGGGGGGAAAGCGCTCGTCCTTGACGCGGCGCCAGCGCGCGGCCTGCTCGTCCTTGCCGGCCGTGGAGTCGGCCTCGTGCCACTGCTCGTAGAGCTCGACCGTCCACGCGAGCGCTCCCTCGACGTGCGGTTCCATGCCGGGAGGCACCTGCATCTCGACGGCCTCGAGCAGCAGCGGCTCGGCTTCCTCGAACTTCGCCTGCCGGGACAGCGCGCGCCCCAGGCGACTCTTCGTCTCGACCACGATCCAGTGGTCGGGCTGCAGCTCGACGCGAATCGCCAGCGCCTCGCGCAGCAGCGGCTCCGCTTCGGCGAACTGCACGCGCGCGACGTGGATGCGCGCCAGGGCGTCCAGCGCACCGGCGACCCGCGGGTGGGAGCCGCGGCTGACCCTGCGCGCCATCTCCAGCGACTCCTGCAGGCCCGTGACGGCCTCGTCGAGACGGCCTTGCGCTTCCGCGATGCGTGCCTCGTTTCCGAGCAGGTCGGCCAGGGTCGGGTGCACGTCGCCGTACAGCTCGCGGCACCGCTCCATCGCGCGCGCGTTCACCGCGCTGGCCTCCTCGTACTCCTTCAGGTCCATCAGCGGACGCACGAGGCCGTAGTAGTAGGATCCGAGTTGCGGGCTGTCCGCGCCGAAGACGCGCTCCGCGATGGCGACCGACTCCCGAAACGCCGCGGCCGACTCGGCCGCACGGCCGCTGGTGTAGAGCACGCGGCCCAGGTTGTAGACGCCGCTGGCGACCTCGGCGTGGTCGTTGCCGTAGTAGTCGCGCCGGATCCGGAGCCCCTGCCGCGTCACGTCGAGGGCCTCGTCGAACCGGGCCTGGGACGCCAGCGCGTTCCCCAGGTTGACGAGGCTCTGGCCGACGTGCGGGTGGGTCTCTCCGAGGTGGTTTCGGCGGATCGCGAGCGCCTCGCGGAAGCACGCCTCGGCGGCTGGTACCTCGCCCCGCGCCTGGTGGGACACGCCCAGGTTGTTCAGCTTCGTCGCGCAGGAAAGCGCGTCGTCACCCCAGGCGGCGCGCGTCATGCGCAGGTCCTCGACGCTCAGGTCGTGCGCCTCGTCGATCTTGCCCCGGCGTCGCAGGACCGCTCCGAGGTTGCCGAGAGCGTCCGCGAGGTCGTGGTGTCCGTCGGGGAGCAGCTCGCGACGCTCCTCGAGCACCTCGCGCATGACCTCCTCCGCCAGCGCGTAGTCCCCGCGCTTGAAGTGCAACGTACCGAGGTCGGACCGCGTCCACGAGGTCGAGATGTGCGGCCCGGCGTAGAGCCGTTGCTTGGTCTCCAGGTTCGCCCGGAACTGCTCCTCGGCCTCGTCGAACCGACCCTGGTCGAGCAGCAGCCGGCCGAGATGCGTGCGCGAGCCGGTGACCGCGGTGTGGTCCGCGCCGTGGTGCTCGATGCTGCGGGCCAGCGAGAAGCGCAGCAGGCGTTCGGCCTCCACGGGATCTCCGAGGTCCTTCGCCGCGATCGCGAGACCGCGGACCGCTCCGAGCGTGCACGCCCCGGAGGTCTCGTCGGCCTCGCTCTGCTCGAACGCCAGCTGGAAGTACTCCTTGGAGCGCTCGGGCTGGTGGGTGTACTTGCAGAAGCCTCCCAGGTCGTTGAGCCCGACGACGAGCTGGCGGTGTCCGGTCGGATACAGACGCCGGCGCAGCTCGAGGGACTCCAGCAGCAGCTCCTCGGAGGTCTCGAAGTCGCCCTTCATCTGCAGCAGCGTTCCGAGGCGACTCAGGTCCTCGGCGAGCGCCTTCTCCGCGTCGTCGCCCGACATCTCGCGGCGCAGTTCGAGCGCGCGGCGCAGGTGCGGCTCCCCCTTCTCGCCGGCGCCGATGCGGTAGTAGAGCCATCCGACCGTGCTGCGGATCTCCGCCTCGACCGCGGGGCTCTCGTTCGCGGCGCCTTCTCCCAGCGCGCGGGCCGCGGAGTCGAGCACGTCGAGCAGACGAACGTCCTCCCCCTGCGCCCGGTCGGGGTCGACGGCGCCCAGCAGGTCGTGCTGGAGGAAGTCGTTCACGGCACGGAACTTGGCCACCTCGAGCTCGGCGCGCTCGGTCTCCACGCGCGCGGCGGCCTGCGCGACGCGCTCGTGCGCCAGGGCCCGCCACGCGGCCGCGAGCCCGATCGACAGCGCCGCGAACACGAGCGCCGCGGTCCCGAAGGCCGCCCGGTTGCGCCGAACGAGCTTGCGCAGCCGGTAGCGCGCGCCGGGCGGACCGGCCTCGACCGGCTCGTCGAGCAGGTAGCGCGCGAGGTCCGCCGCGAACGCGCTCGGCGTCTCGTAGCGGCGCGTGCGGTCCTTCTCGAGCGCCTTCATCACGATCCAGTCGAGGTCGCCGCGCA
>CAYGPA010000564.1:0-3335 GCA_964351535.1 uncultured Planctomycetaceae bacterium | reverse complement strand
CCGATGCCCTGGCGCTCGACGCCTGGGCGCAGGCCCAGGTCGAGGCCGGCCGCGGGGCGGTCAGCGTGCTGGCGCTCGACGACGCGAGTTCGCGACCGTCCGGTCCGAGACGCGCGTTCGAGGCGTTCGCGCGCGCCGCCGAGGCGTTCGCGGACTGCGCCGTGGTCGTCGTGGCCGCGCAGGACGCCGAGGCCGGCTGGAGCCGGACCGTCCTGCCCGCCGTCCCCGAGGAGTCCGTCCGCGACTTCCTGCGCGCCGAGCTGGACGCCGACTCCGTCGCGCAGATCGACGAGTTCGCGCGCGCGCTCTGGCAGGCCTGCCGCGGGAGCGCCGCGGCGCTCGACGACGCGCTCGACCACGCCTGGCGCGAGGGCGCCCTCCGCGCCGGTGCCGAGAAGCCCCGCCTGCGCGCCGGGGCGCGACCCGTGGCGCCCGGCGGCCACGACTGGATCGTGAGCGGTCCGGAGGCCCGCCTCGCCGCCGCGCTCGTCGTCGCCGGAACTCCCGAGTCCCCCGCGACGCTCGCGAACCTGGCGGACTGGACGCTCGAGCGCACGACGGCCCAGCTGCGCTCGCCGACCTGGCGAAGTGCGCTGCTGTTCGCGCGAACCGCGCGCGGGGTGACCGCGGCCCTGCGCTCGACGCGGCTCCCCGCCATCGACCTGCCGGCCGAGGAGTGGCGCGCGATCTGCGCCCGCCGCGCGCACGCCTTGCGGTCCGCGGCCAAGCCCTCCTCGCGCGCGGGCGGGCCGCGCGGGGAACAGAGCGTGCTCGCGTGGAGCGCGCAGCCCGACGAAGCGCACGCCGAGCGCCTGGCCGCCGCCCTGCGCGGCTTGCGCGAACAGGGAAGCGCGGAGCTCGCGCTGGAGCACCTGCAGCGCCTCGACGAGCTCGCGGTTCGCGTCGGCTCGGCGGTACCGCCCCCGGTCGAGTACGAGCGCATCCTGACGTGGCACGCGCTGGGCGAGACGCGGCGCGCCGAGGAGGCCGTGTCGGCCCTCGACCGCGGGGAGCCCGCGGTCCGCGCGCTCGCGGAGCGCGCGCGCGGACACCTCGCCGCGGCCCAGGAGCCCGCGGCCGCCCTCGCTCACTTCGAGCGCGCCGCCGAGCTCGACCCGTCGTGCGCGGGCGAGGCGCTGTTCGGTCGCGTACGGCTGCTGCGCGCGGCGGGGCGCGACGCCGAGGTCTGCGCGCTGCTCGAGAGCTCGACCGGGTTCGAGGGTGCCGAGCTCGAGCCTGCGGGGCTCGACGAACGCGTGCGCACCAACCTGCACATGCTCCACGCACTGAGCCTCGCGCGGCTCGGCAAGGCGGCGGAGGCACGCGCGCTCCTCCAGCGGACGCTCGCGGCGACCTCGGACGGCGCGGACCCGCTGGCCGAAGCGACGCTGCATCTGAACCTCTCCAACATCCTCCGGCAGGCGGGCGACGTCGAGGAAGCGCTCCCTCACCTCGAGCGTGCAAGCGAGCTCTACGGGTCCGCCGGTTTCCTCGCCGGCTACGCCCAGGCGCGCGCCCAGCTCGGAGCCGCGCTGCGGCAGGCCGGCGAGCTCGCGCGCGCGGAACCCCTGTTGCGTTCGGCGCTCGGCCTGCGCGAGCGCCAGGGCGACCGCCTCGGCGGCGCGAGTGTGCGCGGGATGCTCGGCATGCTGTACGCCGACCGCGGCGTGTGCCGCGCGGCCATCGCGGAGCTCGAGCGCAGCGCGGAGGAGCTCACGCGCGCCGGACGCCGCAGCGAGGCCGGCCTGTACGCGGCGAGGTGCGCGGAGCAGCGCGCGCGCCTCGGCGACTCCGCCGCGGCGGGCGAGAACCGCGGCGCGACGAGACGCGCGCGGGCCCGGACCGCGTCGGAGACCGAACGCCTGGGCGAAGGCGACCCGCGCATCCTGCTGATCCTGGCGCGCACCGCGGCGATGCGCGGGGAGGGCGAGCGCGCGCAGACCCTCGCGCTGCGCGCCGAGGGCCTGGGCGAGCGACTCGGGCGGGCCGCGCTCTCCGAGGAAGCGCGCCTGCTGCGCTTCGCGCTCGCGCCGGAGGAAGCGGCGAGTCCGCCGCGCAGCACCGCCTCGCGGGGGCCGCGGCTCGAGGACGCGCGCATCCTGGACCTGCTGGCGCACGCCGAGCTCGACTCCGCCGCCGCGGCGGGTTTGGGCGACGAGCTGTTCGCCCGCGGACGCACCGATCGCGCCGCGCGCCTCTACCTGGCGGCCGCGTCGCGCGCACGCGGCGCGGACGAGGCCGCGGCGCAAGCCTGGGCCGCGCGCGCCGAGGAGTGCCTCGACGACTGCGCCCGCGGACTGACCACCGACGAGCGCGAGGCCCTGCGCCACGCGCTGCTCGCCGTACCCGATCCCTGGCCCGGGGACCTCACCCGGCGCCCCACCCCGAAGACCGCTGAAGAGGACGAGATGGAGATTCGCTCCCTGCTCGAGATCAACCACAAGCTGCTCTGCGAGGAAGACGTCGGCACGCTGCTCGGGAGCATCGTCGAGCACGCGATCGAGCTCAGCGGCGCCGAGCGCGGCTTCCTCATGCTGGAGGAGGACGGCGCCTTCGAGTTCGACACCGCGATGGATTCGCGGCGCGGCGACATCGAGTTCCCCGACCTCGAGATCTCGCAGTCCGTGCTGGTCGAGGCGCTGGAGCACATGCGGCCGCTGCGGGTCAGCAATGCGATGGACGATCCCGCGCTCGGCAGCGCGCCGTCGGTCGTCAACCTCGACCTGCGCTCGGTTCTGTGCATGCCCTTCCGGGTCAGTCCGACGGTGCGCGGCGCGCTCTACCTCGACCACCGGCTGCGCGAGGGGGCGTTCGACGAGCGCGCCGAAGGGCTGCTGGCGCTGCTCTCCGACCAGGCCGGCCTCGCGATCCTGCAGGTGCGCCGCATGGCGGAGATCAAGCGCCTCAACCGGGAGCTCGAGTCGCGCATGGTCTCCAAGGACTCCGACCTGCGCGCGGCGCGCCGGCGCCTCCAGGAGGTCGGTATGTCCGCGCCGGCCGGGGGCCTGGTCGGCGACTCGCAGGTCATGCAGAAGGTCCACCGGCTGATCGAGCGCGCCGCGGGCAACACGCTGCCGGTCCTCGTCGCGGGACCCAGCGGCAGCGGCAAGGAGCTCGCCGCGCGCGCGCTGCACGAGCTCAGCCAGCGCAGCGACGGCCCGTTCATCACCGAGAACTGCGCCGCGCTGCCTCCCTCGCTGATCGAGGCGGAGCTCTTCGGTGCGGTCAAGGGCGCCTACACGGGGTCCGAGCGCACGCGCGAGGGGCTCTTCGAGCGCGCCCACGGCGGGACGCTGTTCCTCGACGAGATCGGCGAGATGCCGCTCGAGCTGCAG
>CAYGPA010000563.1:0-3336 GCA_964351535.1 uncultured Planctomycetaceae bacterium | reverse complement strand
ACCACGGCTTCCCCGAGCTCCTCGAGGCGCTCCGCGGTCCCCCCGGATCGCGGGGCGTCTCGCCTGTAGGTCTCGGCAGCAGATTCGTCCCGGGAGGCGGGCGATGAGCGCGCGCGGCTGCTAATCTCTTCCGCTCCGCCACCGGAGCCGAACCGCGATGAGTTCTCCTACCGTCTTCATACCCCGCGAATCCCGCCCCGGGGAAACCCGCGTCGCCGCCGTGCCGGAGACGGTCCGGGCCTTCAAGAAGCTCGGCCTCGACGTCTGCGTCGAGCGCGGGGCCGGAGCCTCGGCGTTCCTGCCCGACCAGGACCTCGAGCACGCCGGCGCGCGCCTTCTCGAGCCCGATGCCGTCGCGGACGCCTGGCGCGACGCGGCCCTCGTGCTGAAGGTCCAGCCGCCGACGCTGGACGAGGTCCAGCGCCTCGCCGAAGGCGCGGTCCTCGTCTCGACCGTCTTCCCGGCGCGCCACACCGACGAGGTCGCCGCGCTGCGCGACCGCCGCGTGACGACGCTGGCCGCCGACCTCGTGCCGCGCATCACGCGCGCGCAGTCGATGGACGTGCTGTCCTCGCAGGCCACCGTCGCGGGCTACAAGGCCGTGCTGCTCGCGGCCGTGCACCTCGGCAAACTCTGCCCGCTGCTGATGACCGCGGCCGGCACGATCCCGCCGGCGCGCGTCGTGATCTTCGGCGCGGGCGTCGCCGGCCTGCAGGCCATCGCCACCGCGCGCCGCCTGGGCTGCGTGGTCGAGGCCACCGACGTGCGCCTGGCCGTGAAGGAACAGGTCGAGAGCCTCGGCGGCCGTTTCATCGAAGTCGAAGGCGCCGAGGACCTCGAGGGCGAGGGCGGCTACGCCAAGGAAGCCTCCGCGGACTTCCTGCGCCGCCAGCGCGAGGAGGTCGCGCGGCGCGTCGCGGACGCGGACGCCGTCATCACCACTGCCCAGGTCCCCGGCAAGCGCGCGCCCGTGCTCGTCGACGAGGACATGCTGCGCGCCATGCGCCCCGGCTCGGTCGTCGTCGACCTGGCGGTCGAGAGCGGCGGGAACTGCGCCCTGAGCGAGCGCGGCCAGATCGTCCAGCGCCACGACGTCACGATCGTCGGCGTCGAGAACCTGCCCGCGACCGTGCCGCTGCACGCGAGCGAGCTGTTCGCGAAGAACCTGCTCGCGCTCCTGAAGCCCTTCGTGAAGAAGTCCGAGGACGGCGCGGCCTCGTTCGAGCTCGACTACGAGGACGAGGTCATCGCCGGCTGCTTGCTGACGCGCGACGGCACCATCCGCCACGCGCCCACCGCGGAGCTGTTCGCAGCCGAGCAACCCGAGCACAAGCCTGAGGAGAAGGAGGCCGGCTCATGATCCACCTGGCCCTCGCCGCGCAGTCCGAGTCCGCGAGCTCGATGCCGTTCGTCATCATCGGTCTCTGGATCCTGCTGCTCGCGGTCTTCGTCGGCTTCGAGGTCATCACCAAGGTCCCGCCGACGCTGCACACGCCGCTGATGTCGGGCGCCAACGCGATCAGCGGCATCACGCTGATCGGCGCGCTCTACTGCGCCGGCCACGACTATCCGGGCTTCGCCAAGTTCCTGGGCTTCGTCGCCATCGTCATGGCGACGGTCAACGTCGTCGGCGGTTTCCTGGTGACCGACCGCATGCTGGGCATGTTCGGGTCGCGCTCGAAGAAAGCGAAGGGTTAGGACCGTGGTGGCTCTCTCCGCAATCTCTGGCTTCGGGACCGGGGTCGAAGTGGTCTACATGATCGCGGCCCTGCTGTTCATCCTGGGCCTCAAGCGACTCTCGATCGTCAAGACCGCGCGCAGCGGCAACCTGCTGGCTTCGCTCGGCATGCTGCTCGCGATCGGCGCCACGATGGTCCTCCTCTGGGGGCACGTCGCGCTGTGGATCATCCTGCTGGGCGTCCTCGTCGGCGGCGGAGCCGGCGGGTGGCTCGCGAAGAAGGTCCCGATGACGGCCATGCCGGAGCTCGTGGCGTTCTTCAACGGCATGGGCGGCGGCGCGTCGATGTTCGTGGCCCTGTCGGAGGTGCTGCACGGCGCGCAGGGCGAGGGTTCGCTCTCCGCCCAGGCCGGACCCGACTTCGCGATCGCGCTGGCGCTGTCGGTGCTGATCGGCGCGGTGACCATGTCCGGCTCGCTCGTGGCCTACGGCAAGCTCTCGGGCAAGTTCGACAAGAGCCGCATCGGCATCCTGGGGCTCAAGGCCTGCAACATCGGCCTGATGATCCTGTGCGCGGTGCTGTGCTGGTACGCCGGATTCGGCGCGGAGGGCAGCGGCGGGGTCGTCTTCGCCTACCTCGCGCTGACGGTGTTCGCGCTGATCCTCGGCATCGGCTTCGTGATGCCGATCGGCGGTGCGGACATGCCGGTCGTGATCTCGCTGCTGAACTCCTACTCGGGGATCGCGGCCTCCGCGACGGGCTTCGCGCTCCAGAACAACCTGCTGATCATCGCCGGCTCGCTGGTCGGCGCGTCGGGCCTGATCCTGACGCGGATCATGTGCAAGGCGATGAACCGCTCGCTGGTCAACGTGCTGTTCAGCGGCTTCGGCGAACAGGGCGCCAAGGACGACAGCGGCTACACGGGCGTCAAGTCGACGACCGCGGACGAGCTCGCGCCGATCCTCGACGCGGCCCAGTCGGTCATCTTCGTGCCGGGCTACGGCCTGGCCGTCGCCCAGGCGCAGCACAAGGTGCGCGAGCTCGCGGACATGCTCGAGGCGCGCGGCTGCCAGGTCCGCTACGCGATCCACCCGGTCGCCGGCCGCATGCCGGGCCACATGAACGTGCTGCTGGCCGAGGCCGACGTGCCCTACGAGCAGCTCTTCGAGCTCGAGCGCATCAACGGCGACTTCAAGAACACCGACGTCGCTGTCGTGATCGGGGCCAACGACGTCTGCAACCCCGCCGCGTCCGACCCGCAGTCGGCCATCGCCGGGATGCCCGTGCTGCACGTGTGGGAGGCGCAGACCGTCGTCGTGGTCAAGCGCTCGCTGTCCGCCGGCTACGCGGGCATCAAGAACGAGCTGTTCCAGATGGACAACTCGCTGATGCTCTTCGCCGACGCGAAGAAGGCGGTCGAGGACACGATCGCCGAGCTGAAGGAGCTGTAGCCCCGCGCGGCCGGCGCCCGGAGGAGGTCCCGATGTCGCGCAACGTGCTGCTGGCCTTCCTCGCCCTGGCCGTCCCGGCCGTGCTGTTCGTGCTGTGGCAGGCCCTGGGCCGCGAGCCGTCGCGCGACGCGACCGGCCCGGCCCCGGCGGCGCCCGCGCTCGAGTCCCCCGAGGCGCCCGCCGACCTGACGGCGCTCCCCGCCGCG
>CAYGPA010000562.1:0-3340 GCA_964351535.1 uncultured Planctomycetaceae bacterium | reverse complement strand
TCGACGAAGTGGCCGTCGCGCGTGTCGATGCGGATGGTCTCGCCGGACTCGAGGTACGGCGGGACCTGGACCGTGATGCCGGTCTCGAGCGTCGCGGACTTGAGCTGCGCCTGGGCAGTCGCGCCCTTGATGACGGGGTCGCACTCGACGACGGTGAGGTCGACGGTCATGGGCAGCGTCACGCTGACCACCGCGCCGTCGATCAGCAGCGCGCGCATGCCCTCGATGCCGTCCTTGATGTAGCCCACGGCGTCGCCGAGATCGTTCTTGCCCTGCTCGAACTGCTCGTAGGTCTCGTCGTCCATGAAGTGCCAGCGCTCGCCGTCGCTGTACAGGTACGAGCACGGGTGCTGTTCGAGGTCGACCTCGTCGAACTTCTCGCTGGTGCGGATCGACTCGTTCAGGAGCTGACCCGTCTTCAGGTTCCGCAGCCGCGTCTTGGCGATCGGGCTGGAGCCGCGCGCCGTGGGTGTGGTGAAGGTGACGTCGACCACGGTCATCGGCTCGCCCTTGTAGACGAGGCACGCACCGCGCTTGAAGTTGGAGGCTTCGATCATGGCGCCGGGAGTATAGCGTCGGCCACCGCGGCGAAAAGTGCGGCCGGGCGGCGGACCGCGCGGCGGGATCGGCGGCGCGCGCTCTCAGCGCGGCCGGCGCGGGGCGCGCGGGCGCGGCTGGCAAGCGAGGCAGACGTGGGTCCCGCGCTGGCCGACGACCAGGCGCCGGATCGGCCGCGCGCAGACGGGGCACGGCAGGCCCGTACGGCCGTACACCCGGAACTGGTGCTGGTAGCTGCCGGGCTGGCCCTCGGGCGTGCGATAGAAGGTGTCGAAGCTGGAGCCCTCGCGCTCGATCGCGGCCTCGAGCGTGCGCCGGATCGCGCCGTGGAGACGCTCGGCCTGCTCGCGGCGCACGGTCGCCGCGACGCGCAGCGGGTGCAGCCGCGCCTCGTGCAGCGCCTCGTCGACGTAGATGTTGCCGAGGCCCGCGAGGAACGTCTGGTCGAGCAGCAGCGGCTTCAGGACGCGCCGCCGCGCGCGCAGGGCCGCGGTGAGCCACTCCGCCGTGAACTCCTCCCCCAGCGGCTCGGGGCCCAGGTCGCCGAACACCGCGGCCAGGTCGTCGACGAACTGCAGTCGGCCGAACTTGCGCACGTCGACGAAGTGCAGCGTGCGCCCGCGGTCGAGCCGCAGGGCCACGCGGGCGTAGGGCCCGGGATCCCAGCCGTTGCGCTCGACGTGCATGCGCCCGGTCATGCGCAGGTGGCCCACGAGCCAGCCCGTGGTCTCGCCGTCGCGCTCCAGGTCGAACACGAGGTACTTGGCGCGCCGCCAGGCGCTCGCGACGCGCGCGCCGACCACGGCGCGCCGGAAGGCGCCCTCGCTGGCGCCGCCGAGCGTTCGCTCCCAGGCGACGTCGACGCCCTCGATCGTGCGGCCGACCAGTTTCGGTCGCACGAGCCGGACGACGGTCTCGACCTCGGGCAGCTCGGGCATGCGCTCAGCGCCGCGGCCGCGCCCACTCCTCCCCGTTGTGCAGGTCGGTGCCGTACTCGACGGCGACCCACAGCGACTGGGAGTAGGGCAGGAACAGGAAGCAGAACGCGAGCACGAGCGGGACGCCGACGGCGATACGGGTCGCCGTGCTCCAGTCCGTCAGCGCGACGACGACGAGGATCAAGAGGGCCGCGAAGATCTCGGTCACGGCCGCGGAGACGTACATCGAGCCGGTCTGCGAGCCCTGCTCGCGGCGGAAGACCAGGCCGCACTCCGCGCACTCGGGCGCGACGCGGGCGTAGCGCGTGAAGATCGAACCGCGGCCGCACTGCGGGCAGCGCTTGGCGAGCGCGCGCCGGAGCAGCAGCATGCGCCAGCCCCGGGTGGGCGATCCGTCGTGGGCGGGGGCCGTCATGTCCAGTCGCCGAACCGCCGGATCACTCGTAGCCGATCCGGACGGCGATCACGAGGAAGACCGAAGCGAGCACGAAGAGCTTCAGCATCAGCGGCCCGATGAAGCGCATCCAGCTCTGGAAGGGAATCCGCCCCAGCGCCAGCATGCCCATCAGCAGCGCGTTGGTCGGCACGATCATGTTCGTGAGGCCGTCGCCGAGCTGGTAGGCCAGCACGGCCGTCTGCCGCGTGATCCCCGTCAGGTCCGCGAGCGGCGTCATGATCGGCATCGTGACGTAGGCCTGGCCCGAGCCGGACGGGATGAAGAAGTTGCAGACGCACTGCACGGCGAACATGCCGATCGCGCTGAGCTCGGCGGGCAGGCTCTGCAGCGGGGTCGCCATGGACTGGATCACGGTGTCGGTGACCTGGCCCTCGTCCAGCACGACCTTGATCGTGCGCGCGAAGCCGATCAGCAGCGCGGTGGTCGTCATCTCCGAGGCGCCCTGGCAGAAGTGTCGCGCCGCGGCGTTGGGCGTCAGCTTGGCCAGCACGGTGCCCAGCAGCGCGAGACCGAGGAAGATCGCGGAGAGCTCGACCAGGTACCAGTCGCGGGACTTGGCGCCCCACACGAAGAGCCCGATCAGGGCGGCGAACGCCAGGAGGAGCGTCAGGCGCGCGCCGGTCAGGCGCACGTCCTCGGGCATCTCGAAGCCCTTGGAGTAGTCGACGTCCCCCACGAGGCTCTTGCCCGGATCGCGCTGGATACGCTTCGCGTAGCGCATGATGTGGTGGATCCCGACGATCAGGAAGAACACCAGCATCACCCAGCGGAAGCCCTGCCCCGAGTACGTCGGCAGCCCGCCGATCGTCTGGCCGATCACGACCGTGAACGGGTTGTAGGCCGCGCAGCCGTAGCCGATGCCCGCACCGATGTAGACGATGCCCATGGCCACCATCGCGTCGAGCCGCAGCGCGATGCACATGGTCACGAGGATCGGGATGAAGGGCATGTACTCCTCGGCCATGCCGATGAAGGACGAGCCCAGCGCGAACAGCGTCACCATCCCGGCCACGAGCGGCAGCTGCCGATGGCCGAACGCGTGGATCGCGAGGCCGATCAGCGCATCGATCGCGCCCGTCGCGCGGATCACGCCGATCGCGCCGCCGACGATGAACACGAGGAAGATGATGTCCGCGCCCTCCTCGAGCCCCTTCGGGACCGACAGCAGCGACGTCAGCGGCGACACGGGCTCCGCGTCCGCGATCTGCTGGTAGGTGCCGGCGACGACGCGCTCGTGGCCGTCCACCTCCGCGCGCTCGAACGCACCTGCGGGCAGGACGTACGTCAGGAGCTGCGCCACGACGATCATGGCGAAGATCAGGACCAGCGAGTCGGGGAAGCGACTTCGTTTCATGGCACCTCCGGGGCGGCGCGATCCTACCGGAAG
>CAYGPA010000561.1:0-3341 GCA_964351535.1 uncultured Planctomycetaceae bacterium | reverse complement strand
GGTCCCGTACAGCACCTGGTACCAGTGGCCGAGCTCGTGCACGACGACCGTCGAGTACGACGTGTTCACGCAGCCGCCGCCGGCCGGGTAGAAGTTGATCGAGCTGCCGTTGAAGAACGCGTTGCAGGTGTTCGGCAGGTTCAGGTTGGACTGCGCCGGGAAGTCCGGGGTGGTGTCGGTCGGGTCGATGAACTTGATCCACTCGCGCGCGTTGCTGACCCACAGGTGGCTGTTCGCCTCCGGAGTGGTCAGGTCGTTCGCGGTGTTGTTCATCAGCACGCTGTTGCCCGTCGGGAAGGTCAGCGTCGTGTTGAGGCTGAAGTCCGCCTGGGCCTGGTTGTTCGCGTTGTGGAACGGGCCGTCGTAGCTGACGGTGACGTTCAGCGGCGCGCTGGCGCCCACGATCGTGAAGTTGCCGTTCAGGTCCGTGACCGCGTTGCCCTGGGAGCTCGACACGGTCAGGTTCGGCATCGGGATCGACACCTCCTGGTTGCCCGGGATGTCGGGCAGCGAGTTGCCCGGCGTGGCCAGCGACGAGATCGTTCCGGACACGTCGAAGTTGTGGACGGTCGTCTCGCGGTTGGCGAGCGCGCCGGTCTTGGCGTCGACGCGGTAGGTCCAGCCCGCGGGCTGCACGCCGTCCTCGATGCGCTCGGCGTGGACCTCCCACGTGAGCACCGGCACGCGCGCGCCGCCCTGGTCGATCTGGTCGATCACGAGGTGTGCGCCGTCGATGGAGGTCGCGGGGCTGCCGGCGTCCTGGCGGAACCAGCGCGCGACCGACGCCACGGCCGCGTCGGCGGAGATGGCCGGGGTGACGTCGAAGCCGTCGAGCCCGGGCATGCCGGTGTTGTCGATGGCGAGGATCGCGCCGTCGGTGGCGGCGATGATGTTCATGTAGCCGTTGACGACGGGCACGCCCTGGACGGTCTGGCGGAACTGCACCGACATCTTGTCGGTGGTGCCGGCCATGCTGAGCGGCATGAGCTTGACGCGGTCCTCGACGAGCAGCGCCGGGTCGACGCCGTGCAGGTCGGCGGAGATCGAGACGGCGTGGCGGCCGACGGTGAACCAGTCGGCTTCGCTCTGCGGCGCCATCACCGGCTCGGCGGAACCGCCGAACAGGAAGCGGGAAAAGCCCGTGCCCGGGTCCTGACGCATGTACCAGGAGCTGCCGTGCTCGCTGCGCCACTCGGCGAAGCGCTGCGGCACCTGGTTGCGAGCGACGGGATCCTGCGCGAAGGCGGGGGCGATTTCCTGGGCCTGGACGCTCGCCAGGCTGGCTCCGGCCCAGAGGGCCAGGACGCCGGGGATCACTCTTCTCATGGATGCACTTTCCGGGATGTCTGAGTTGCAGGAGAGAGAGGGTGCGCGAGGGAAGACGCGCAGCCGAGGGCGAGCCGATGGGAATCGGCGAGCCGCGACCTGCCCTGCAGGGGGATCGATTCGCGCCGGGGAGAGTCCAGGCGCGACTGGCTGGTTGCGAAAAGTGTATTCCGGATCCGAGAATCCATCGGGCCCCAGGGGGTTTTCGTGACCCGGAAGTGCCTCCGAGACCCTCCGGGGCGCTCCCGGAGCCCCTCCGCGGCCCTGCGACCGGCACGCCGGCCCCGTCCACGAGGACGGGGCGCCCTCCGCGCAGGAGGACGCCCCGTCCGAGCGTTCCACGAACCGCCCCGCCGGGCGTGAGCCCGGATCCGGGGCGGCAGCCGCAGCTAGGGCTGGATCGTGAACTCGACGCCGTCGGTGAGGCCGTCGTTGAAGAAGTCGACGCCCGGATCGCGGTAGAACCACTGGGCGTTGACGGTCTGGCCGACGCTGAGCGCCGTGTCCTGGCCGCTCTGGATGCGGTTGTTGAAGTTCACGCGCAGCTCACCCGGGCAGAGTCCGCCGGCGGTGTTGCCGGAGCTCTTCGGGGGCAGGAGGCGGGTGAAGGGCGCCTTCACGCACAGCGTTCCGTTGTGGAAGCCGAGGCTCGAGCGGCCGTTGATGCCGTAGACCAGGATGCCCGTCTCGTTCGGGATGATGTCGTTGCCGATGATGCGGAACGGCAGCGTCGAGGTGGCGCTGGCCGAGTTCACCGTCGTCATGAAGGGCAGGCAGAAGCTCGAGTTGATCTTCCCCTGGCAGTACGTGGTGGCGCCGCCGCAGTCCGACGTGGCGACCACGAAGTCGTCGATCGCGGCCTCGACGAAGGAGCCGGGGTTGTTGTCCGCGGCGATGAACCGAACCTGGACGTTCGCCGAGGGAGTCACGAAGTCCGACACGAGGAACGAGTGCTGGATCCAGCCCCCGTTCACGCCCGGCCCGGTCGGGCCGACCGTCTCGACGTTCACCCACGTCGAACCGTTGTTGGTGACGTCGACGACGAACACGTCGTCCTGGACGCCGTTCTCACCGTTCGAGAACCAGCGCCAGTAGCTGATCGTGCCGTCGCCGCCGCTGAGGTCGTAGGTGGCCGAGGTCAGCGTCGTCGCGCCGTTGTCGACGTCGTTGGTCCCGGTGCCCGAGCCCGGGGAGGCCTGACCGGTGAACCAGCAGTTGGTGCCGGTCGCCGTGTGGTCGTCCTCGGGCTGGGCAACGGTCCCGTTGGGGTCCCCCTGGGACCAGATGCCGGTCGTCGCCGTGTCACCCGGCGCGCCCACCGTGAAGCCGGCGGGGCTCGCCTCGAAGTCCGCCTCGACCACGATGTTGCCGACCACGAAGCCCAGGGCGCCGGCGGCTCCGTCCTCGGGGAAGGAGTTCATGTTGGCGGCGCTGTCGGTGGCCTCGATGTAGTACTCGACGCTGGCCACGCAGGTCTGGCCCGCGATGTCGGCCGACCACGTGTCGCCGCCCGTGTTGGTCATGGCCGTCGGAAGGAACGAGCCGCCGTTCACGCTGACCATCAGGTCGGCCGAGGTGACCGACAGGGCGATGTTGGACGTGATGTCCGCATCCACCGTGTAGGGACCGGACTGGTCCCCGGTGTTCGGCAGCGCCGTGACGTTCTGGAACGACATGAAGTCCGGCGTGAAGCCCGGGAAGCCCTGGACCTGGAACGCGGCGTTGATGTCGTTGCCGTTGGGCGTGCCGTTGTTGATGTTGCCGTCGTTGTCGTCCAGCGTCATCAGCTGCTCGACGATGATGTTGCGGATCGTCGTCTGGTTGAAGCCGTTCTGCCAGCCGAGGTACAGCGAGCTGGCCTGGATGCGGCCCGTCGTCGTTCCGTTGGAGGCGCGCAGGTTCGCCATCATCTTCCACATGGCACCCATGAACACCTCGCCGCAGGCGTGCACGCCGCCGAGGTTGCAGCTGTTGCCGTCACCCCAGTACTGCGAGAGGTTGTTGCCGTTGCGGAT
>CAYGPA010000560.1:0-3347 GCA_964351535.1 uncultured Planctomycetaceae bacterium | reverse complement strand
CTCGGGCTGCTCGGTCCGAACGGCTCGGGCAAGAGCACGCTGCTGCGCATCGCCGCCGGCGTCGACCGCGCCGATGCGGGGACGGTCCGCGTGCTGGAGGGCTCCCCCGGGGAGGCGCGCGTGCGCCGCCGGCTCGGCTGGCTCCCGGAGGACTCGCCGTTCCCGCGCGAACTCGGCGGACGCACGGCGCTCGCGCTGTGCGCCTCGGTGCGCGGGCTGCCGAGACCGCGCGCGCATGCGGAGGCCTGGCTGGAGCGACTGGGGCTCGCGGACGCCGCGCGCACGCCGCTCGGACGCTACTCGCGCGGCATGCTGCGACGCTTCGGACTCGCGCAGGCCTTCTTCCACGACCCCGACCTCGTGCTGCTCGACGAGCCGACCGCGGGCCTCGACGCGCAGGGGCACGTCGCGCTCCAGGAGCTCCTGGACGAGGCGCGCGCGCGAGGAGCGGGCATCGTGCTCGCGTCGCACGTCCCCGCGGACGTGTTCGGCGGCTGCGATCGCGCGGCCGTTCTGCTCGACGGCCGCATCGCGATCCAGGGCACGCCGCGCGAGCTCCTCGTCGACGACGGCCGGCGCGTGCTCGAGCTCGAGGGCCTGCCCGCGGCCGGCCTGGAGGCCGCGCGCGACGCGCTCGGCCGCCTGGGCGTCCGGGTCGTGGGCGAGCTGCCCTCGCCGCACGCGGTCCTCGAGCTGTACCGCGGCTCCGGGCCTCGCGCGACTCACCGCGGCGACGGAGCGAACCGTTGAGGTTCACGCCGCGCCTCTCCGCGCTCGCGCTGCGGCGCGCGCTGCCGCCGCCGGCCCTCGCCGCCGTGTTCGCGCTCGCGGCGCTGATCCTGCTGGTCGACAGCTCGCCGCCGGAGTCGCTGCTCGAGCTCGCGGGAGTCGACCCCGGGCAGGCGGAGCGCGGGCTCGCGCGCCGCGGGAGCTGGCTGCTCTGGACCGCGGTCTGCCTGCCCTGGCTCGCGCACCGCGGCGCCGCGACCAGCGCGGAGTGGCGTCGCCGCGACGTCGACTGGCTCGGCGCGCTGCCGGTCTCGCGCGCCTGGGCGCTGACGGTGAGCTGGGCCGGAATCACCGCCGCGGCCCTGACGCTCTCCGTCCTGGGCGCGGCGATCTCGGAGCTCTCCGCCTCGCGGCGCGCACCCGGCCCGAGCCCCGCGCTGCGCTTCGTGCGAACTCTGCCCGCTCCGCCGGTGACGCTCACGGAAGCCGACGAGGCCGCGCGCTGGTCGATCGCCGATCCGCGCGAGCGCATGCGAGCCGGGACGCGCGTGCGCGCGACGCTCGCGCTGGCCGGGGGCGGGCCCGCGACGGAGGTCGAGCTGCGCGCGCGGCGCGCGGGAGGCGGCGCGGAGTCCTCGGGCTCGGTGCGGCTGGCCTC
This sequence comes from uncultured Planctomycetaceae bacterium, assembly GCA_964351535.1. Classification (GTDB taxonomy): domain Bacteria; phylum Planctomycetota; class UBA1135; order UBA1135; genus JAUIDW01. Next base: position 1,960 of record CAYGPA010000560.1, on the reverse strand, counting down.
GGGCCGCGGACGCGTCTCGATCCCGGTGCCCGCGGGGAGCGGCGCGGTCGAGTTCGCGCTGACGAAGGGCGACGACCTCGCGATCGCCACGCTGGTCCCGGAGGGCTTCGTGCTGCTCGAAGAGGACGCGGACGCCTCCTCGTCGGGGGCGCAGGTCGGCACGCGGGTCTTCCTGTCCGGCTGCGCCCTCGCGGGCCTGGCGCTGGGCCTCGGCGCCTGGATGGGACCCGGTCTCGCGACGCTCCTCGCCCTGTCGCTCCTGCCGGCGAGCTGGACGCTCGCCGCCCTCGCGCCCTGGTGGCCGGGCGCGGACCTTCCCGCGGTGCTCGGCCTGGTCGGCGAGGGCCTGCTGCCCGGTCATCCCGGCCCCACGGCGTGGATCGCGGCCGCGGGGCTCGCGACGCTGGGCCTCGCCGCGGCGGCCTGGGGACTCCGCGGCGGGAGGAATCCGCAATGAGGCGCCTGCGCCCGGCCGGCTGGGGCCTGGTCGTGCTCCTGCTCGCTGGCCTTGCGCTGCGCGCTCGGGGAGCGGCGGGCGCGACGGATGCGACACGCGCGGCGGGCGCCGAGGCCCGGATTCCGCGCCTGCTCGGCCCCTTCTCCCATCTCGCCGCGAGCGTCCAGTGGGTGCGCGTCCACGGTGCGCGCCGCGCGGGGCGCCTGGAGCTCGCGCTGGCGCGGGCGGAGGTCGCGCTGCGGCTCGACCCGGTCTCGCCGGAGGGCTGGTCGGCGCTCGCGTCCCACCTCGGCTTCGACCGCGCCTCTCCCGCGCACGAACCGGACCCGGCCCGACGCCTGGGGTTCCTGCGAGCCGGGATCTGGACCGCGGCGCGCGGCGAGCAGCTCTCGAGCCATCCCGAGGAGCTCGCCCACCTGCAGGGCCTGATCCTGATCGTCGGAGCGGCCAACCAGCCGGACCTCGCGTGGCCCGGCGGACTCGAGGCGCTGTGGGGCCAGGCGGAGGAGCACTTCGACCGCGCGGAGAGCCTCGGGCACCCTCACGGGGCCGAAGGGGCCGAGTACGCGCGCTCCGAGCTCGCGCGGCTTCGGGCCGGAGACTGAACGCCGCCGCGCCGGCACTTCGACGGCCGGCGGAACTCGTAGCAGCTCCGCGCGCGGTCGGCGGACACCCTGCGGGCGTTTCGGCTGCGTGCTCGTGAATCGCCCGGGTTAGTCTGACGCGCCCCTGCGTCGAAGCGACGCACCACGGGCCATGCCTGAGTTCCTCACGGAGATCTTCGGTCGGTTCAACTACCTCGCGCCGTTCACGGTGCTGCTGCTCTGCGGCCTGGGGTTGCCGATTCCAGAAGAGGTCACGCTCATCGGCTCGGGCATCCTCGTCTACCGCGGGGAGGTCGACTTCACGCGCATCGCCGTGGTGTGCTCGACCGCGATCCTGATCGGGGACTCCTTCCCGTTCTGGCTCGGTCGCCGCTACGGGATGCGCGCGCTGCGCATCCGCTGGGTGGCGCGGCTCCTGCACCCCGAGCGCTTCAACCGCCTCGAGCGACGCTTCCGGGAGCACGGCAACTGGGCGACCTTCGCGTGCCGGTTCTTCGCCGGGATCCGTCTGCCCGGGTACTTCCTGGCCGGGACCATGGGCATGAGCTACCCCCGCTTCCTGCTGCTGGACGCCGCCGGGATCCTGCTGACGGTCCCCCTGTCGATCTACCTCGGCAAGCTCTTCGGCGGCGAGATCGACCGCCTGCGGGGAACCGTGCAGGACCTGCACCTCATCCTCGCCTTCGCCGCCGTGGCCCTGGCCCTGGTGGTGATCCTGCGGACCCGCTGGCGGCGCCCGGGCAACCGGGCGGAGTGAGGGACTCCTGAACGGACCGGCTTGTGCGTGGAATCGCCGAAGGGCGGCCGCCCGAGCTCCGGCGGGCGTCCGCGCGGGATGACACGCGGAACCCGGTCCGGTCGAAAGAGTCCCGCCACGGCAGCGGAACTCGCCGGGATG
>CAYGPA010000559.1:0-3361 GCA_964351535.1 uncultured Planctomycetaceae bacterium | reverse complement strand
GTCGACGAGCTCCTCGACCTCGCGCTGCAGGCGCCGACGTCGTTCAACATGCAGAACTGGCGCTTCGTGCTCGTGACCGACAAGGAGCTGCGCAAGCAGATCCGCGCGGCCGCGGTCGACCAGGCGCAGGTCACCGACGCCTCGCTGCTCTTCGTGATGTGCGCGGACCTCAAGGCCTGGGAGAACGAGCCCCAGCGCTACTGGCGCAACGCCCCGAAGGAGGTCCAGGACATCCTGGTGCCCTGGATGCAGCCCTTCTACGAGGGCAAGGACTGGCTGCAGCGCGACGAGGCCATGCGCAGCGTCGGCATCGCCGCGCAGACGATCATGCTGGCCGCCAAGGGCATGGGCTACGACTCCTGCCCGATGATCGGCTTCGACCAGGACAAGGTCGCCGAGCTCGTGCGCCTGCCCGCGAACCACGTGGTGGGCATGCTGGTCGTCGTCGGGAAGGCGACCAGGCCCTCGTGGCCCAAGCCCGGCCAGCTCCCGCGCGACGAGGTCGTGATCCGCGACCGCTTCGACGCCTGAGGCGCGAGCCTCAGAACGACCACGACAGGGTCAAGGTCCCGAAGTCCGTGGCCTCGGGCTGGGACTCGAAGGTGTCGGTGAAGAACGTCATGCGATAGGCGAGCGCGAAGCGGCGCTTGCGCAGGGACACTCCCGCGGAGACGAAGCCGACCACGGGCTCCGAGTCGATCGACGGGCTGCTCTCGAACACCGTGCCGTCCAGCGGCAGGTAGTGCGCGACGAGCATCCCTCCGACGGTGGCGGAGAGGCCGACGGACCAGCGTCCCGCGCCGCTCGAATCGGCGCGCGGTTCGAAGTGGGACAGCGCGCCGACCCCGTGTCGCAGGTCGGGGACGGCTGCGAGCGCGGGCAAGTTCCAGCCGCACTCCCCGCGCAGGCTGGCGCTCGCGCCGGTGAAGTACGTCCCGAGGCCCAGGCCACCGGCGGGCGCGACGCTCCAGGAGAACTCCGACTCGCCCCCTCCCGCGAACAGCTCGTGCGACACGCCGTAGTCGAGATTCAGGAGCGGCTCGTCGGGGAGCTGGAAGTCCCAGCCGCTGGGCATGTCGGCGCTCAGGGTCTCGTGCACCTCGCGCTGGACCGACTCGCCCCCGGCGGACGGCCCGACGAGCCCGAGCCGCAGTCGCCAGACCTGCGACGTGCGCTGCGTGCGCGCGAGCAAACCGACGTCGCCGAAGAGGACTCCCGCGTAGGGCTGGTCGTCCGGCAGCGGCACGGTCGCCTCGAGGTCGTCGGGGGTGAAGATCTCCTGCCCGAGCGCGAAGGTCGTGCGGACCTCTCGCTCGCGGTCGCCGGCCAGGGGCAGGAACGAGAGGGTCTCGGCCCAGCGCCGCAGCCCGGCATCCGGCCGCATGTCGGCAACCGGACCCGAGGTCCACGCGAGCGCGAGCCCGTTGGTGTAGTTGCCGTCGGAGCCCGTGAACAGGTCGTTCTCGAACGTCAGCGCCAGGCTGCCCCGGTCCCGGTCGTTCGGCGCGGACGCGCGCGGCGCGGCGGAACAGGACACGAGCAGCAGCAGCCACGCGTGCAGCACGGAGGCCCCCTGCGACGACTTCCTCGGCTCCATCGCCGGCGACCGCGCAAAACGGATTCCAACCCGGAGCGGAAACCGCGAGAGCCCGCGCGGAGCGCTGCGCGCGGACCGGCTGTCGAGCGAACTTGCACGCCGGCGTGCGCGGCGAGCGTGTTCGCGCGCCGCAGCTCCTTGGCCGCGATGGACCTGGAGCACTTCGCCCCCATCGAGGGCCTCCCCCCGCTCCCTCGACCGAGGTGAGCCGCGCCCTACGAAGGGCTCGGGCCGGGCCCCGTGGGCGGACCCCACACGCAACCCAGACGGTTCAGTAGGACCACGAGAGCGTCAGCGTCCCGAACTCGGTCGGATCCCGCTGCGTTTCGAACGTGTCGGTGAAGAGCGACACCTGGTACCCGATCGCCAGCCGACGCTTGCGGACCGCGAACCCGGCGGAGACGACACCGACCAGAGGCTCGGAGTCGACCGACGGGCTGTCCTCGAAGACCGTCCCGTCCAGCGGCAGGTAGTGCGCGACCAGGAAGCCCCCCGCGCCGGCGAAGAAGCTGACCGACCAGCGCCCGCCCGTGCCCGACTCGACCCACGGCAGCGTGTTCATGCCGTGCCGCAGCGACGGGAAGCCGACGGTGCGGGGCAGGTTCCAGCCGCACTCGGCGCGCAGGCTGCCGCTGGCGCCCGTGAAGTAGTTCCCGAGGCCGAGCCCGCCCGCCGGCGTGAGGCGCCAGGCGAAGTCCTCGGGCTCGCCGCCGGCGTAGAGCTCGTGCGACACGCCGTAGTCGAGGTTCAGGATCGGCTCGTCGGGGAGCTGCGCATCCCAGCCGTTGGGGATGTCCCCGCCGATGATCTCGTGGACGCTGCGCTGGGCCTGCTCGCCCAGCGCAGAGGGCCCCACGAGCCCGATTCGCGCGCGCCACACGTGGGAGGTGTCCTTCGAGCGCGAGAGCAGGCCGAGGTCCGCGAAGAGCACGCCGGCGTAGGGCTGGTCGTCGGGCTCCGGAACGACGAGCTCGATGTCGTCGGGCGTGAAGATCTCCTGACCGATCGACAGCGTGGCGTGAACGTCGCGCCTCGCGCCCTGCGTGAACGGCAGGAAGGACAGCGCTTCGATCCAGCGCCGCAGCGGCGAGCCCTCCTCCATCGACGACTTGCGCCGCGAGGTCCACGACAGCACGAGTCCGTTCGTGTAGTTGCTGTCGGAGCCGGTGAACAGGTCGTTCTCGAGCGTGAACGCGAGCTGGTTGCGGTCGCGGATCGCGGGCAGCGGCCCGGGGTCCCGAGCCGGCGTCGCGCTCGCCGACTTCGCGGTCGCGGGAAGCGCGCGTGGCACGGTCGCGGTACAGCCGACGAGCAGCAGCGCGAGAAGGCCGGCCCACGCGCCGCGAGCCCCGGCGGACGACCGTACGTCCGCGCGCGGCTCGACTCGACTTCTGCACGCACGTACGGTCATGGGCCCGGGCGCAGGAACCTAGCCCGGACGCTTCATGAAGCGTAGATCGAAACAGGTTCAACTCGGTGCCTGCCGGTGCTTCGCGGGCCGGAAGCGACCTCTCCAGGTCGTCGAGGACGCCGGAGTTCGCAAAGTGCCGGCAGGCGCCGAGAGGCGGCCGAGCGCGGTGCACGGCGCGGCGGCGAAACCTCGCGGAGTCGTGCGCGATCGCAGACCGGCGAGCGAGTTCGCGCGCTTCGTAAGTTCGCCGAAATCTCGAGCTCGACGGTCCATTGCGCTCGCGCGGGCCCCGGGCGCACGCGAGCGGTTGCGCTCCGGCGTCGTGGGCCGAAGCGAACGGTGCCGGACCTCGC
>CAYGPA010000558.1:0-3363 GCA_964351535.1 uncultured Planctomycetaceae bacterium | reverse complement strand
CGAGCGCGTCACGTGCATCGTCTCGCGCGGCGGCTCGATCCGGGACAAGTGGTGCCTGTCCCACCATGAGGAGAACTTCCTCTACACGCACTTCGAGGACATCTGCAAGCTGATGGCGAAGTACGACGTCTCCTTCAGCCTGGGCGACGGCCTGCGCCCGGGCTCGATCGCGGACGCGAACGACGCCGCGCAGTTCGCCGAGCTCGAGACCCTCGGCGAGCTGACCAAGGTCGCCTGGGAGCACGACGTCCAGGTGATGATCGAGGGGCCCGGCCACGTGCCGATGCACCTGATCAAGGAGAACATGGACAAGCAGATCGAGGTCTGCCACGAGGCGCCGTTCTACACGCTCGGCCCGCTGACCACCGACATCGCGCCCGGCTACGACCACATCACGTCCGGCATCGGCGCGGCGATGATCGGCTGGTACGGCTGCGCCATGCTCTGCTACGTGACGCCGAAGGAGCACCTGGGCCTGCCGAATCGCGAGGACGTCAAGCAGGGCGTCATCGCCTACAAGATCGCCGCGCACGCCGCCGACCTCGCGCGCGGGGACAAGCAGGCTCAGAAGCGCGACGACGCCCTCAGCCGTGCGCGCTTCGAGTTCCGCTGGGAGGACCAGTTCAACCTGGGCCTCGACCCGGAGACGGCGCGCGCGTACCACGACGAGACGCTGCCGGCCGAAGGCGCCAAGCAGGCGCACTTCTGCTCGATGTGCGGCCCGCAGTTCTGCTCGATGAAGATCACCGAGGACGTGCGCAACTACGCGCGCGAGCAGGGCCTCGAGGAGCAGGCCGCCCTGGAGAAGGGCATGGCCGAGAAGGCCCGCGAGTTCGCCGAGACCGGCGGCGAGATCTACCACCCGAAGTAGGGGCGTGCGGAGGGCCCTCCGCCGCGCACGGCGCATCGATTCGCGGGGCGAATCGATGCGCTCGCTCGTTTTTGGGCGCTTCCAGGGCCGCCACGACCGATCCTTCAGGGCCGTGGCGCCGCCGCCCGGACCTGGATGAACGCGCTCTCCGATTCCCGACCGCCCTCCGCCGTCGCCCGCGGGCTGACGTGGGTCCTGCGGCACGTGGGGCTCCTCGTGGTGCGGGCGATCTACCGCATCCGCGCGCACGGCGCGGAGCGCCTCCCGTCCGGCGGCGCGCTGCTCGTCTGCAACCACGTCTCCTTCGCGGACGCGGTGCTGCTCGGCGCGTGCCTGTTCGACCGGCCGGTGCGCTTCCTGATGTACCGCGGGTACTACGAGATGCCCGTCGTCGGCGCCCTGGCCCGCGCCTTCGGGGCGATCCCGGTCGCGAGCGGGGACGATCCCGAGATCCTCGAGGAGTCCCTCGCGCGCGCCGCCGAGCACGCGCGGCGCGGCGAGCTCGTCTGCATCTTCGCCGAAGGGGCCATCACGCGCAGCGGCGTGCTGCAGCCCTTCCGGCGCGGGCTCGAACGGATCGCCCGCCGCGCGGACGTGCCGATCGTCCCGGTCTGGCTCGACCGCGTGTGGGGCAGCGTCTTCAGCTGGCGCGGCGGCAAGCCGTTCCGCAAGTTCCCGCGGCACCTGCCGTACCGCATCGGCGTGCACTTCGGAGCGCCGCTGCCTTCCGACAGCGAGGCCTGGCGCGTGCGCGACGCGGTGCAGGAGCTCGGCGCCGGCGCCCTGCAGGAGCGCGGGACCGCGCACACGCTGGGCGAGCGGTTCCTGCGCGTGGCGAAGCACCACGGCCACCGTCCGGCCGTCGCGGACTCCTCGGGCGTGCGCCTGAGCTACCGCCGCTTCCTGATCGCGGCCCTGGTGCTGCGCGCCCGCCTCGCGGACGTGCTGCCCGCGGGCCGCAACGTCGGCATCCTGCTGCCCGCGAGCTCCGCCGGCGCGCTCGCCAACGTCGCGACGGTGCTGCTCGGCAAGGTCCCGGTCAACCTGAACGCCACGCTCGGCAACGCCGAGCTCGAGGACTCGCTCTTGCGCGCGGACGCCGCGGTCGTGCTCACCTCGCGGATCTTCCTGCGGCGGCTGCGCCGCGAGCCGCCGTTCGCGGGCGAGGCGGGCAGGACGCTCTTCGTCGAGGACCTCACGGCGGACGTGGGAGTCCTGGAGCGCGCGCGCGCCGCCCTCGCCTCGCTCCTGCCCAGCGCCTGGCTCGCCCGCCGCTGCGGCCTGGAGCGCGACAGCGCGGCCCCCGCGGCGATCCTGTTCTCGAGCGGCAGCACCGGACGACCCAAGGGTGTCGTCCTCTCCCACTCGAACATCGGCTCGAACGCCCGCGCGCTGACCGACGTGCTGCGCATCGGCCGCGGCGACGTCGTCCTCGGCGTCCTGCCGTTCTTCCACAGCTTCGGCCTGACGGGGACCCTGTGGACGCCGCTGCTCTCGGGGGGCCAGGTCGCGTACCACCCCGACCCGCTCGACGCGAAGGGCGTGGCCGCCTGGATCGGGGAGAGCGGTGCGACGGTCGCGATGGCGACTCCGAGCTTCTATCGCTCGTACCTGCGTCGCCTGGACCGCGAGACGGCGGCGCGTCTGCGGCTCTGCTTCTGCGGCGCGGAGCGCCTCGACCCCGCGCTGGCCGAGGCCTGGCGCGACAAGCTGGGCACGGAGCTGCTCGAGGGCTACGGCTGCACCGAGGCCTCCCCGGTCGTCTCGGTCAACCGCCCGCCGACGCCGACCGACCCGGATGGATTCCGCGCCGGCACCCTGGGCCAGGCGCTGCCGGGCGTCGCGCTGCGCGTGGTCGACCTCGACTCGGGAGAGGTCCTCGGACCGGACCGCGAGGGACTGCTGCTCGTGCGCGGTCCGAACGTCATGACGGGCTACCTCGACGACCCCGAGGCGACCGCCGCCGCGCTCGAGGACGGCTGGTATCGCACCGGAGACGTCGCGCGGGTGGACCGCGACGGCTTCCTGACCTTGACCGACCGTCTCGCGCGCTTCAGCAAGATCGGCGGCGAGATGGTCCCGCACGGCCGCGTCGAGCAGGAGCTCGCCGCCGCCGCGCAGCGCCTCGCGCCGGCCGCCGCGGCTCCCGCGACGCTGCACGTGACCTCCGTCGCCGATCCCCGCAAGGGCGAGCGCCTGGTCGTGCTCTGCGCCGACCTCGCGGTGCCGCCCGAGACGCTCGTCGAGGAGCTGCGCCGCGGCGGCTTGCCGAACCTGTTCGTGCCGCGACCGGACGCCTTCGTCACCGTCGAGGGGTTGCCCCACCTGGCGAGCGGGAAGGTCGACCTGCGCGCGGCACGCGAACTGGCCCGCGGCGACCTTCCCGGGGCGCCGAGCGCCTGACGCGGCGGCGGCGTCAGTTCCTGACGTGCGGTATGCCCGTGAACCGGGCGGGATCGAAGGCCGCGGCCAGCGGATCGCTCGTGTCGCCC
>CAYGPA010000557.1:0-3370 GCA_964351535.1 uncultured Planctomycetaceae bacterium | reverse complement strand
GAGGCGCGAGTAGTACCACGCGCGCTGCCGCAGCTCGCGGCTCTCGTTCGTGCGCTTCCAGGTCTCGCCGCCGTCGCGCGAGCGGAACACGCCGCCCTCCTGGGCCTCGACGATCGCGTAGACGTTCTCGGGGTTCGAGCGCGACACGGAGACGCCGCAGATCCCGAGCGGTCCGTCGGGCAGCCCGGGATTCGCCGATAGATCCGTCCACGTGTCGCCGCCGTCGGTGCTCTTCCAGATGCCCGACCCCTCGCCCCCGCTCTCGAGGCTGTACGGCGTGCGCTTCACGCGCCAGAAGCACGCGTAGAGAATGCGCGGGTTGGTCGGGTCCAGCGCCAGGTCGACCGCGCCGACCTCGTCGTCCACCTGCAGCACCGGCTGCCACGTCGCGCCGCCGTCGGTCGTGCGGTAGACGCCGCGCTGCTCGCTGGGCCCGAAGAGGTGACCGAGCACCGCCGCCCACGCCGTGTCGGGGTTGCCGGGGTGCACGCGGATGCGCGGCACGTGCCGCGAGTCCGACAAACCCGTGTGCGTCCACGTCTTGCCGGCGTCGGTCGTCCTCCAGATCCCGTCGCCGTGCGACACGTTGCCGCGCACCGTCTTCTCGCCGCCGCCGACGTAGACGACGTTCGGATCGCTCGCGGCGACGGCCACGGCGCCGATCGAGCCGCCGAACGTCCCGTCGGAGACGTTCTTCCACGAGCGCCCGCCGTCCAGCGTCTTCCAGACCCCGCCGCCGCACGCGCCGAACCAGTACACGTTCGGCTGCGACGGCACGCCGCACACCGCCGCCACGCGACCGCCGCGGTAGGGCCCGACCTCGCGCCAGTGCCAGCCCTCGAACCAGCCGGGGGCCTCCTCGGGCGTGGGCGGGCTCGCGTCCTGGAGCCCGTGGGAGGGCGGCGCGAGGAACAAGAGGACCAGGACGGCGAACGACGCGGCGAAGGCTCGGGACAGCATGCGCACGTTGTAGTGGATCCCACCCGGTCCGCGGTAGGCCGCGGCGCAGCCCACGACGATTCCGACCGATCTCGTACCCGGGCGACGTCTCCCGACGGTCGAAAGGCCTGGACGCGCTTGAAGTTGCGCGGCCGGGCCGGACACTCCCTGGATGAAGCTCGCCCTGCTCTTCTTGCTCGCGCTGCCGACCCAGGAAGCTCCCGAGGGCGTGCGGACCACGCGCTGGAGCGCCGACGCCGCCGCCGGGCGGACCCACACGGAGTATCCGCGGCCGCAGATGGTGCGCGCGGACTGGCTCAGCCTGAACGGCCTCTGGCGCTACGGAGTCGGCGAGCAGAGCGGACCGTTGCCGGAAGTCGCCGGCGAGATCCGCGTCCCGTTCCCCATCGAGTCGCGCCTCTCGGGCGTCGAGCGGCGCGTCGGCCCCGACGAGCGCCTGTGGTACTGGCGCGAGTTCGAGGTCCCCGAGGCCTGGGGCCTGCAGCGCGTGCTGCTGCACTTCGGCGCGGTCGACTACGCGGCGCTGATCCACCTGAACGGCACGCAGGTCGGCAAGCACGACGGCGGCTACGACCCGTTCACGATCGACGTGACGCCGTTCGTGAAGCGCGGGGAGAAGAACGAGCTGCGCGTCGCGGTCTACGACCCGACCGACGCGGGCGAGCAGCAGCGCGGCAAGCAGGCGCTCGAGCCCCGCGGCATCTGGTACACGCCCGTGACCGGGATCTGGCAGACCGTCTGGCTCGAGCCCGTGCCGTCGACGCACGTCGAGCGACTGAACCTCGTCGCCCAGCTCGCCCCACTGCCGTCCGAACCCGGAGCGCCGCGCGCCGGCCGCCTGTCCGTCACCGCCGACGTGCACGTCCCCCACCCCGGCGATCGTCTCGTCGTCGAGGCCCTGGTGGACGGCGAGGTCGTCGCGCGCGCCGAGGGCGCCGCCGGAGCGGAGCCGCAGCTCGAGTTCCCCGATGCCCGAGCGTGGTCCCCCGACGACCCCTTCCTCTACGACCTGCGCGTGGCCCTGCTGCGCGGAGGGGAGGAGATCGACGCCGTCGAGAGCTACTGCGGGCTGCGCACCGTCGGCGTCCGGCGCGAACCGGAGGGCTCCGCGCTGCTGCTCAACGGCGAGCGCATCTTCCACCTCGGCGTGCTGGACCAGGGCTACTGGCCCGACGGCCTCTACACCGCGCCCAGCGTCGACGCGCTGCGCCACGACCTCGACACCGTGAAGGCGATGGGCTTCAACACGGTGCGCAAGCACGTCAAGGTCGAGCCCGCGACGTGGTACGCGCACTGCGATCGGATCGGCCTGCTCGTGTGGCAGGACCTGCCGAACGGCGGGAAGCACGCGCCGTGGAGCGCGGACGGAGCGCACGACGGCGAGGAGCTCGTGCGCCCGGTGCACGCCGTGGCGCAGTACCGGCGCGAGCTGCGCGCCGTGATCGAGAGCCTGCGCAACCACCCCTCGATCGTGATGTGGGTGCCGTTCAACGAGGGCTGGGGCCAGTGCGCGACCGTGACGATCGCGAACTGGGCCAGGACGCTGGACCCGACGCGCCTCGTGAACCCCGCGAGCGGCGGCAACGACTTCCCCGCGGGCGACGTGCGCGACGTGCACGCCTACCCCGGACCGCGGATGCCCGCGCTCGAGCCGTTCCGCGCCGTCGTGCTGGGCGAGTTCGGCGGCCTCGGGCTGCCGGTCGAGGGGCACCTGTGGAAGGCCGAAGGGAACTGGGGCTATCGCTCCTTCGACGACGCGGCCGGGCTCCTCGACCGCTACGCGGGCCTGATGCTCGAGCTCGACGCGCTGCGGCAGCGCGGCCTCTCCGGCGCGATCTACACGCAGCTCACCGACGTCGAGAGCGAGGTCAACGGCCTCATGACGTACGACCGCGAGGTCCTGAAGCTCGACGCCGACGCCGTGCGGGCGCTGCACGCACGCGTTCTGTCGGGCTTCCCCGAGCTGCGCGCCCTGCTGCCGACCTCCGAGCACAGTCCGAACACGTGGCGCACGACGACCGAGGCACCCGCGGCCGACTGGACGCAGCTCGCCTTCGACGACATGAGCTGGACGCCGGCCCCCGGCGGCTTCGGAACCCCGGAGACGCCCGGCGCCGTGGTCGGAACGCGCTGGGACGGCGACGCGATCTGGCTGCGCGCGGAGTTCGAGACGTCCGCCGATGCCGAGAACCTCTGGCTGCGCGCGCACCACGACGAGGACGCGGAGCTGTGGCTCGACGGCGAGCTCGTGCGTTCGCTCGCGGGCTTCACGACGAGCTACGGCTGGCATCCGCTGCGCGGCCGGTCCCTTCCCGCGGGCCGCCACGTGCTCGCCGTGAAGTGCCGCCAGACGAGCGGCGGGCAGTTCGTGGACGCGGGCCTGTACGCGGCGACCGAGTAGCCGGCTCGC
>CAYGPA010000556.1:0-3376 GCA_964351535.1 uncultured Planctomycetaceae bacterium | reverse complement strand
CAGGGCCGTCTCGAAGGGCTCGGGGGGTAGCGTGCGGCGGATCAGGCGCTTGCCGCGGGCCGTCAGCTCCAGGTGGAAGCGGCGCGCGTCGGCGTCGTCGCGGCGGCGGCGGACCCAGCCGCGCTCCTCGAGCAGCGTCACGGTCTGGGACGCGGTGCCCTTGGTGATGCCGAGGTACTCCTGCAGCGCGGTCAGCGTGTCGCTGTAGCGGTTGCAGCGGTCCAGGTAGCCGAGCGCGTGCAGGTGGACCGGCTGGAGGCCCGCCTCCGCGCCCGCGCGTCGCTCGGCGGCGCGCAGCAGGTTGCCGAGGCGCTCGATCAGCTCGTAGGGGCTGCGGTCTTCCACGGGCCAATCGTATCGCCTCGAAACTTTCTGGACAAGCCCCTCTGCGGCCTTTAGTTTCGACTCGAAACCTACGGCGTGGCCCGCACGCCCGCCCCTACCCCAGAGGAAGAACCATGCAGACCGGACACCTGGGCCTCGGCGCCCTCTCCATCGCCCTCGTCGCCTGCGCGAGCCTCGGCCTCGCGAACCCGGACGAACACAGCTACCTGGACGCTCGCTACCACGGCGGCACCGAGGCGGCGCAGCTCGCCACGTCGCCCGTGACGCTCGAGGAGCTCGAGCTCCTGAAGCAGACCGTGCTCTGGAGTGACGAGGACACGCGCTACCTGCGCATGTCGCGCGCGATCCTCGAGCCGCAGGTCGACGCGATCCTGGACACCTGGTACGGCTTCGTCGGCTCGACGCCGCACCTCCTGCAGTTCTTCGCGAACTCCGCAGGCAAGCCCGACGGCGAATACCTCGCCAAGGTGCGCGCGCGCTTCGGCGCGTGGATCGGCGACACGGCCGACGCGCGCTTCGACCAGGAGTGGCTCGACTACCAGCACGAGATCGGACTGCGCCACCACTACGCCAAGAAGAACCGGACGGACGGCGCGGACGCGGTCGACATCGTCTCGTTCCGCTACCTGATCGCGCTGCACGTGCCGATCACGACGACGCTGGAGCCGTTCCTCGCGAAGGGCGACGCGTCGCCCGACGACGTCCAGGGCATGCTGGCCGCGTGGCGCAAGTCCGTGCTGCTCCAGGTGATCCTCTGGAGCCAGCCGTACGTGCGCGACGGCCAGTTCTGAGCCGCGCGCCGGCCGGCGGCCGCGGCGCTCAGTAACCGCCGCCGGCCGCCGGCTGGCCGCCGACGATCGCGACGGAGGCCGAGGCGCCCAGGCGCGTAGCGCCGGCCGTGATCATGGCCTTCGCGGTCTCGGTGTCGCGGATGCCGCCCGAGGCCTTCACGCCCAGCGTCGGACCGACGGTGCGGCGCATCAGCTCGACGTCGTGCACGGTCGCGCCGCCCTTCGAGAAGCCCGTGGAGGTCTTCACGAAGTCCGCTCCGGCCGCCACGGCGGCTTCGCAGGCGCTGATCTTCTCGGCGTCGGTCAGGAGCGCGGTCTCGAGGATCACCTTCAGCTTCGCACCCAGGCGGTGCGCCGTCTCCGCCACGCCGGCGATGTCGCGGCGCGTGAACTCGACGTCGCCGGACTTGTGCACGCCGACGTTCATGACCATGTCGACCTCGCAGGCGCCGTCCTCGATCGCGCGGCGCGCCTCGTAGACCTTCACCTCGGGCGCGCAGGCGCCCAGCGGAAAACCGACGACGGTGCAGACCTTCGTGCACGAGCCCGCGAGGATCTCCGCGCAGCGCCGCACGTGCACGCCGTTCACGCACACCGACGCGAAGTCGTGCTTCAGCGCCTGGGCGCACAGCTCGTCGACCTCGGCCAGCGTCGCGTCGGGCTTCAGCAGCGTGTGGTCGATGTAGCCCGCCATGTTCGCGAGCGACGGCGCGTCGTTCGTGCACACGCCGAGGCGGCACGCGCCGGCGTCGATCACCTGGCGCGCGCGGTCGGGGCAGAACTCGATCTGGATCGACGTGCAGCCCCACTGCCCGAGCGAGCCGACCGAGCCCAGGCCGTGGTCCAGGATCTGGCGCGCGATCTCGGCCAGGATCGCCTCGAGCTGGTCGGCGTCGACGGAGCCGTCGTTTCGGGTGAAGTCCATGTCGGGGTGGAGTGCTCAGAAAGTCGTCTCGGCGGCCGCGTTGCGCGCGTACTGGCGCTCGATGGCCGTGATCTTGGCGACGCGGCGCGCGTGGCGCTCGGGGCCTTCGGGAGTCGAGAGGAACGCGCGCAGCACCTCGAAGGCGCGGTCGCGCGCCAGGCTGCGGCCCCCGAGGGTCAGCACGTTCGCGTAGTTGTGCTCGCGCGCGTTCTGCGCGCCCGCGACGTCCCACGCGTTGGCCGCGCGCACGCCGGGGACCTTGTTCGCGGCCATCGCGGAGCCGATGCCCGCGCCGTCCACGCACACGCCGAGCTCGCAGCGCCCGGCCGCGACGGCCTCGGCGACCTTGCGCGCGAAGTCGGGGTAGTCGACGGGGTTCTCGTCGTGCGTGCCGAAGTCGAGCGCCTCGTGGCCCAGCTCGCGCACCCACGCGACGACGTCCTGCTTCAGCGCGAAGCCGCCGTGGTCGCAGCCGATCGCGACGCGCAGCCTTCCCGTGGCGCCCGCGTTCGCGGGACGCGACCCACCCGCGGCAAGGCGGATGCGTCGCCGCGCGGCCTCGTCCTGCGCCAGCGGAGTGACCAGCGCGCCCGGCGGCACGTCGAAGCTGCCGCCGTCGGGAACGGTCGCCAGGCAGTCGGCCGTGACCAGCGCGCGACCGCCGCCGGTCGACTCCGCGGGCGGCGCGTCCTCCGCGGGACGATCGGTCTCGTCGGCGCGCTCGACGCGCACGAACACACCGGCGCGGCGTTCGCTCGAAGACGTGCCGCGCTCCGCGAGCACCCGGCCCACGACGCGCCGCACGAGACTCTGGAGGGACTCGTCCATGGCGAAAGGGCCGCGAGTCTATCCGGCACCCCCACCCCAGGTCGCGCCAGAACCGGCGTCCGCTACTCCTGCGCCACCTGTACGCCCCGCAGGGCGTCCTCGAGGGTCGGGCCGACGCGCGACCAGCGGTCGAGCCGGGCCGTGCCGGTCACGGTCACCAGGCGGCCGGCGCGCAGGAAGGTCAGGGAGGCGAAAGCGAGCTCGCTGCGCGCGCCCGGGGGCCGTCCGTGGTAGCGCAGCAGGACGGCGTCGCGTCCGCCGAGGTCGACGACGGACGAACTGTCGAGGCTCAGGAACTCGACCTCCGCGAGCCCCTGTTCGCTGCGCTCGCGCAGCGCGGCGGTCGTGAGCTCCTGCGATTGAGGAGTCGAGGTCACGCTGATGTTGTCGTCGAACCCGGCGTCGGTCGGAGCGAGGCCGGCGGCGAGCGGCGCCACGCGCTTCAGCGCGGGAACCCCGCGCACCTCGCGCAGCGCCCAGCCCGACG
>CAYGPA010000555.1:0-3386 GCA_964351535.1 uncultured Planctomycetaceae bacterium | reverse complement strand
CCGTGCTTCGTGAGCGCGCGCAGCGCGACGTTGCGCAGGCTGCCGTTCGGGTGCGAGAGTCCCCGGACGACGAGCTCGCGCGCGGTCTCGCCGTCCGCCAGGTAGGCCACGTCGAGGGCGTTGCGCACGAAGTTCGTCCCGTCGGGATGGTTCCAGTGTCGCTCGAGGCTGCGGCGTACCTGCTCGAGTCACGGCTCGCCGCACGCGGCGAGCTCCGCCTTCGCGGCCTTCAGCGGGTCGAGCCGGCCGCGCTCCAGATTCTCGATCAGGATGGCGACCGGGTCGGCGGTGTCGACCAGGTACGGACCGCTCTCGGCGCAGGGAGCCAGCAGCAGGCTCAGGCGGGGGTCCGCGGCGAGCGCGCGCGAGGCGGCGTCGGTCCCGTCCGGGGCCGCCTCGTCCAAGGACGGTCGTGTCTGTCGGCTTGCGTCGCGTGGCTCTTGCTCACAGCCCGCGGCCAGCCACGACACCAGCAGTGGAAGGAGGATCGAGCGCCCCACCCCCATCACCGGTTCTCGTCGCCGGATCCCGCGCCCGTTCCCGTGAAGCGCTCCACGAGCGTTCCCTGAGCACCGTAGAGGTTGGTCCAGGCCAGGGCGTAGTCGACGCGAGCTCGACGCTCGACGGACAGGGCCTGAGCCAGCTGATCCTGGAACTCGAGGACCTGGAAGTTGGTCGTCAGGCCCTCGCGGTAGCGAGCCTGCTCGGCCTCGAGCTGGCGGGTCGCGAGCTGCAGGGAGCTCTCCGCAGCACGGACCGCGGCGATCCGCGAGACGAGCTGGAGCACGGCATCGCGGACCTCCGCGACGACCTGGGTCTCGAGCTGATCGTAGGAGAGCCGTGCGTTGCGCACCTGCGCGCGCGCGGCGCGCTCGGCGTTCGAGGCCGAACGGTTGCCGATCGGCATGCTGAAGTTCAGCGCCGCGGTGTAGGTCGGGAATTCGTAGCCGATGGCTTCACGGAACGAGGTGCTGGGGTCGCCGTCGAAGCCGTTGGCGCCCGCCGACAGAACCAGGTCCAGGGCGGGCAGCCGCAGGGAAGACGAGCGTTCCAGCGCCACCTCGCTGGCGTCGATACGCAGGCGCTGCTGGCGCAGCTCGCCGCGGTACTCGAGCGCCGTGACGAGCTCTTCCTGCCAGGAGCGCAGGCCCTCGGAGGACACTCCCTGGGGCAGCGGAGTGGTCGGCGTGATGTAGAGGTTCCAGGTCTCTTCCGAGCTACCCGGGAACAGGATCGTCTTCAGCTGGTCGGAGGTCCGCGCGACGTTCACGGCGGCCTCGAGGCGCACCTGGACGCTCGTGGCGACGTTGGTCTGGGCCTGCAGGACCTCGACCTCGGTGCCGACCCCGGCATCCAGGCGTCGCTGGTTCTGCTCGAGCTGCTGCAGGCCCAGCTCCAGCGAGGTCTGAGCGACCCCCAGCTGTTCGCGCGCCGACACGAGGTTCCAGTAGGCCTGGTGCACGCGGAAGATCAGGTCGCCGCGCGCGGTGCGCACCTGCTCGAGGACGCGCGTCAGCTCGAGCTCGGCTTCCTGCTGCTCGGACGTCGCGAAGTCGCGCCAGGCCCCGCGCAGCAGCGGCTGGGTCAGTGCCAGCGTCAGCGAATCCTCGGTCGCCGGGTTCACCAGCTGGAACTGGTTGTTCGTCTTGGTGTTGTTGCGCGCGTAGTCGAGGCCCAGGTTGCCGCCGGTGATCAGCGGGTAGTTCAGGCCGAACTCCAGCGCCTGCACGTCGACCTCCAGCACCTGGGCTCCACCCAGGGTCGTGGAGGGCTGCGACTCGGCGTCGGTCAGTCGGCCCACGGCGCGCACCACGGGATCGAAGGCGCCCCAGCTCCCGACGTAGTTGTACCCCGCGATCTCGGCGCCGATCGCCTCCTGCTGGAGGCCGAGGTCGTTCTGCAGCGCGACGACCACCGCCTCCTCCAGCGTCAGGTCGCGCCGCTCTCCGCTGGTGAACGGCGAAGCCATGTCGGAAAGGCTGCGCTCGGTCAGCACGGTGCGCAGCAGCTCCTCGAAGTCGACCGGGTCCTGTGGCGCGGCCAGGACCGGCCCGGCCGAGGCGTCCGCCTCCGCGGGCTCGGCGGGCGCTTCCTGCTCCACCTCCTGGAGGGGAGGGGGCGCGGCGCGGATCGACGGCGGCACGACGAGAGCCGCGAGGAGCCATCCGAGCTTGCAGGGGGTGCGGCGCATCATGAGCGCCAGAGGATAGTCCACGCGCGGGCGGCGGACTACTGCGCGGAGCGGGCCTCCGCCCAGCTCGACCAGCGCTGCGCGGCGGGGCCGTCGTGGCCGACGAGCGCGGCCCGCAGATCGCGAGCCCAGCTCGGCGACAGCGGCGGACCTTCCTGCAGCGAACCCGGAGCGCCTGCGGCGTCCGGCGCGAGGCCCATGGATTCGCTCCCCACGAGCCCCAGCGAGGCGGCGCGGCCCAGAGCGGCGGCCAGGAGCCGCTCGGACGGAGTGCCCCGAGACGTCGTCGTTACGGGACCCAGACCCTCCACGGCGGGCGCCGGACCGGCTCCCATCAACCAGAGGTCCAGCTGGACCTCGAGCCAGAGAGCCCGCTCCAGCGGATCGCGACCGGGCTCGCCGAGTTCGCGGCCCACGGGCAGCTGCGCGAGCAGACGGGCGCGCGTCTCCAGCCAGGCTTCGACGCCGCGCGGCTCTTCGCCGCCGGACGGGTACGCGACGCCGGGTCCCGGTGTGGACTCCAGCGCGAGGCGCGCGAGGCGGCGCGCGTTCTCGACGGCGAGGCGGTCGGGAACCTCGACGAGGGCCAGCTCGGCGGCCTCGAAGCCCTCCGGATACTCGAGGTCTCGCTCGGGCTCCTCCGCGGCGATCGGCAGCGTCTCCGCCGGGAGCTCGACGCCGGTCTGGAAGGTCTTCGCGCGCGGCTCCTCACGCAGAACGAGGAAGGCGAGCACCGGCAGCGCCAGGAGGTGCAGCAGCAGGCTGGCCGCGGCCAGCCGCAGCGCGACCGACGAACGCCAGCGCGCGCGAACGAACTGACCCAGCAGGCCCACGTCCCCGCGCCAGCCGAGATCCTCGCGCGTGGTGTTCCCGAGGATGCGGCTCACCAGCGCGTCCTCCGCGCCGACCCCGTCCATCAGCGCGGGGCAGGCCGCGCGGCAGCTGGCGATCCACGCCTCGAGAGCGCGGAACTCCGAGCCGCGATCCGGTGCGTCGCGGGCAGCCGCCTTCTCGGTCGCGCGCCGGGGGTCGCGGCTGAGCGCGAGCTCCAGCAGGTCTTCGTTGCGATCGGTCGAGCTCACGTCGACTCCTCCTCGAACCCCAGCTTCGCGCGCACTCTGCGCACGGCCGTGAACACCCGCGACTTGACCGTGCCGACGGGCACGTCCAGCAGTCGCCCGATCTCCTCGTACGG
>CAYGPA010000554.1:0-3392 GCA_964351535.1 uncultured Planctomycetaceae bacterium | reverse complement strand
CAGTAGATCGGCGATCTCGCTGTTGTCGCTCAGTTCTTCGTGGTGTGCGGCTTCCCGTCGAGTGCACTTAGCCCAGTCTTCTTGGGACGGCGTCTCGACCGGCGAGCTATTCAGGTCGATGTGCCTGCTGAATGCTCTGTCAGTGTCTCCCGCCTCAGACAACAACCCCATCACACAAGCCACCCGCAACCAATACGCCAACTCCTCCGCATGCACCCGGACCAGGTGGCGCTCTGCGGTCGTCAGGCCCGGCGTGGTCGGGCGGACGCGGTCGTACGGGGAGTGGAAGACGTCGCTTCGGGGTTTGCGGAGGAGGGTCGAGTTGGGGGTTGCTGCGATCTCCTGAATCAGGCCCTGGATCTCGGGATCGAGGGTGAGGGGTGTGGCTGTCACCAGGCACCTCCTTCGTCGTCATCGGCGATGCGAGAGATCGCCAGGATTGCCGTGCGGATTCGTTCTCGGATCTGTTCGAGAGTGCCGAGGCCGCTTTCGATGCACTGCTGGATCGTTCGACCGCGCATCGCCACGGCGGTGAAGGCGATGCGCGTTGGTTCGTCGAGGTCGTTGATCGCGATCGACGCTCTGCGGCAGAGGCCGGCCTCGAGTCCGAGGAGCTCCGTGAGGAACTGATAGCGGACGTCGTTGGGGTCGGGGAGCTCGCCGCGTCGTTCCTCCTCGCGGTCTTCGCGAACGAGCTCGCGGATCGACTTGTCGATGCGCACGTCGAGCCACTCGCCGAAGGATTCGTCCTCGTACAGATCCGCGTCGTGAGCGACGCGCGCGAAGACGCGTGCCATCAAGCGTTCGGCGTCGAGCAGGTAGCCGACGTCGCCCAGCCGGTCGATCGTGCGCGGTCCGATGCCCAGTGCGTCCCCATGCGTCAGCCTCTCGAGAATCTTCCGCGGGGAATCTCCCCGCAGAAGCATGGCGACGTCCGGCGGACCGTGCGTCGCCTCTCGTCGATCGGAAGAAGTTCTCCCTGGCGAACTCGAGGCTTCGTCGTGCATGGACCCGTTCGATCAGGATCAGGCGACGATCACGAGCAGGACCCTCACCCGACCCGCACCCATTAGAGGGACGAAACGTGGAGTCCGTCAAACATCCAGTCGAGACGCAGGTGCCGAACTCCGTGGTGGCGGCCTCCGGAGGCCCACCGGGACCGCGAGAGGTGCCTTCGCCGCCGCATTCCCGCTCGCGGGTCGGCCTCGCCGGTGCTCAGCTGCGGACCGCGGAGCCCTTGTCCGGGCTGCGGCTCGCCTTGGCGCGCTCGTGGTGGGTCTGCAGGTTGCAGACCTCGTAGGGGCCGCGATGGATCGCGTCGAGGGCGCTGACGATGGCGCTGATGCCCGCGCGTGTCGTGATGCAGGGCATGCCGGCCTGCACGGCTTCGGCGCGGATCGCGCCGTCGTCTTCGCGCTGCTTCTTGCCGTAGGGCGTGTTGAAGACGATGTCGATCTCGCGGTTCTTGATCATGTCCACGACGTGCGGGCGACCCTCGTGGATCTTGTTCACGCGCTGGACCGGCACGCCGTTGGAGTGCAGGGCGCGGTACGTGCCTTCGGTGGCCACGATCTCGTAGCCCAGGTTCGCGAGCTGGCGCGCTTCGGCGACGATCGGGCGCTTGTCGCTGTTCTTGACGGAGATGAAGACCTTGCCGCGCTTCGGCAACTTCATGCCGGCGGCCTCGAAGGCCTTGGCGAAGGCCAGGCCGAGGTTCTCGTCGATGCCCATGACCTCGCCGGTCGAGCGCATCTCCGGGCTGAGCAGCATGTCGATGCCCGGGAACTTGTTGAACGGGAACACGGGCGCCTTGACGGAGAAGTACGGCGGCACGATCTCCTCGGTGAAGCCCAGCTCCTCGAGCGTCTTGCCCATCATGACCTTCGCGGCCATCTTCGCGAGCGGCCAGCCGATCGCCTTGCTGACGAACGGCGCCGTGCGCGAGGCGCGCGGGTTGACCTCGATGATGTAGACGGCGTCGCCCTTCACGGCGAACTGCACGTTCATCAGGCCGATGACGCCCAGCTCGAGGGCCATCGACTTGGTGGAGCGCGTGATCTCGGCCAGGATCTCCGCGCCGAGCGTGTGCGGCGGCAGCACGCAGGTCGAGTCGCCGGAGTGGATCCCGGCCTCCTCGATGTGCTCCATGATCCCGCCGATGACGGCGATCTTGCCGTCGCAGATCGCGTCGACGTCGACCTCGATCGCGTCCTCGAGAAACTTGTCGACGAGCACCGGGTGGTCCGGAGAGGCCTGGACCGCGTGCGTCATGTAGTGGTCGAGCGCGTCGTCGTCGTAGACGATCTCCATCGCGCGGCCGCCCAGCACGTAGCTGGGGCGCACGAGCACGGGGTAGCCGATGCGCCGCGCCACCTCGAAGGCCTCCGCGTTCGACATCGCGAGGCCGTTGTCGGGCTGCAGAAGGCCGAGCTTCTTCAGGAACTCGCTGAAGTGCTTGCGGTCCTCGGCGCGGTCGATCGAGTCCACCGACGTTCCGATCAGCGGAGCGCCGGCCGCGCGCAGGCCCTTGGCCAGGTTCAGCGGCGTCTGGCCGCCGAACTGCACGATGATCCCGTCGGGGTTCGTCGCGCGCACGATGTTCATCACGTCCTCGTGCGTCAGCAGCTCGAAGAACAGGTCGTCCGAGGTGTCGTAGTCGGTCGAGACGGTCTCGGGGTTCGAGTTCACCATGATCGACTCGCAGCCGATCTCGCGCGCCGCGAAGGCCGCGTGGACGCAGCAGTAGTCGAACTCGATGCCCTGCCCGATGCGGTTGGGCCCGCCGCCCAGGATCATGATCCGGCGCGCGTCGCTCTCGCGCAGCTCGGACTCGTCGTCCCAGGTCGAGTAGTAGTACGGCGTGTGTGCCTCGAACTCGGCCGCGCACGTGTCGACCAGCTTGTAGCAGGGCTGGATGTCGTGCTCGACGCGCAGCGCGTGGACGGCTTCCACGGTCGCGCCCGAGGCCAGGGCCAGCTGACGGTCCGAGTAGCCCAGGGCCTTCGCCTCGCGCAGCTTCTCCGCCGTCAGGGGGCGGCCGGACAGCTCGCGCTCGAACTCGACGAGCTCGCGCATGTTGTCCAGGAACCAGGGGTCGATGAACGAGGCCTCGTGGATCTCCTCGGTGGTCCAGCCCGCGCGGAACGCGGCGCGGATCGCCAGCAGGCGGTTCTCGTTCGGCACGCGCAGGGCGCGCGTCAGCGCCTCGTGGTCCACCGACAGGGACTCGACGGGGTCGCGCGGATCCAGGCCGAACCCGGGCCGGCCGGTCTCGAGGCCGCGCAGCGCCTTCTGCAGCGACTCCTTGAACGTGCGCCCGATGGCCATCGTCTCGCCCACCGACTTCATCTGCGTCGTCAGCGTCGTGTCGGCGCCCTTGAACTTCTCGAAGG
>CAYGPA010000553.1:0-3401 GCA_964351535.1 uncultured Planctomycetaceae bacterium | reverse complement strand
TCTCGTCGGGCGTGGTCAAGCTCGGCGGCGACGTGTACCTCGTGATCGAGGCCGAGAACGTGCGCAACGCGCGGGTCGGCGACCTGCCGAGCATCGACGGCCTGCGCTTCGGCACGCTCTCGGGTCCGTCCTTCCGATCCAGTCGAATCATCGCGCAGGGCCGGCTGCGCGAGATGTCGAGCCTGCGCTGGACCCTGCCGATCACGCCGACGCGCACGGGCGACTTCACGGTCCCGCCGCTCGAGGTCCGCGCCGGGACCGAGACCTACACCACGCGCGCGATCTCGTTCACGGTCGTCGAGGACATGCGCGGCCAGGAGCTGCTCTCGATCGAGCTGACGCCCTCCTCCGAGAGGGTCTACGAGGGCCAGCCGCTCACGGTCGAGCTCGTCTTCGGCTGGGACATGGGCCTGAACGACCAGATCGGCGGCCTCGACCTGTCGTTGCCCTGGTGGAACGAGCTGTCGGGCGTGCTCGAGGTCGAGCAGGCGTCGCGCGGCCTGCGCTCGCGGCAGGTCGAGGTGTCGGTGAACCGCGGCTCGTCGGCCCTGGCCGAGGAGATCGGCGCGCATCCGGTGCGCGGCCGCGACTTCCGCCTGTTCCGCCTGACGAAGAAGCTCCTCCCGACCCGCGCGGGGACGCTCGATTTCGGCCTGAGCTACCTGCAGTTCGTGCAGATCCTCGAGCGGAGTCGGCGCGACATCTTCGGGCGCGGCAGCGGCGGCAAGACCGAGACCCTCTACGTCGGCACACCGGCCTTCGCGGTCGAGGTCGTGCCCCTGCCCGAGACCGGCCGCCCGTTCGACTTCAGCGGCGCCGTGGGCTCCTACGAGGTGCGCGCGGAGGTCGATCGGCGCGACGTGGACGCCGGCGAGTCGATCAAGCTGACCGTCGAGTGGAGCGGCGACGGCAACTTCGAGTTCTTCGACGTGCCCGACCTCGCGCGCGATCCGGAGTTCGAGGACTTCCGCGTCTACGGCTACAACGAGGAGAAGGGCACCGACCATCGCATCGCGGTGTACGACATCGCGCCGACCTCCGGCGCCGTGCGCGCGATCCCGCCGATCTCGCTGTCGGTCTTCGATCCCGAGCTCGGCGCCTACAGCGCCGTCGAGAGCCCGGCCATCCCGATCCGCGTCCGCGAGCTCGCCGGCGCCGAAGGGCTGCAGCCGCTCGACGCGGAGGACGGGCGCAAGCGCGACATCCGCGACATCGTCGTCGACGCGGGGGCTCCCGCCGCGGGCGACGCGCCGTCGCCGGGAATCGTCGGGGGCCTGCTGGCCGCCGTCCCGGTCGGCTGGTGGATCCTGCGCTCGTTCGTGCGCCGACGCGGCGATCCCGACGCGCCGCTCGAGCGCCGGCGGCGCGCGGCCCGGCGCCGGCTGGGCGCGGCGCTGCGCAGCGCGAGCAAGGCCGACGAGCAGCTGCGCGCGCTGCACGCGTTCCTCGCCGCGCGCACGCGCGAGCCGAGCCAGGCGTGGGTCGGTCGCGACGTCGAGGAGTACGTGGCGGAGCAGCGCGGGCCGGACGCGGCCGCGGACGAGCAGGCGCGCGCGCTGGCGCAGCTCGTCCTGCGGCTCGAACAGGAGGCCTACGGCGGCGACGATCGGCCGCTCGACGCCGCCGAGGTGCGCCGCGCCGCCGATGCGGCCGTGAGGTGCGGACTATGAGCTCTCTCTTCCACTGGATCGTCGCCCTGGCGCTGCTCGCGACCTCCGCGCGCGCCCAGGACCCCGTCGCGCTTCCGACGGACGCGGGCCGCGCCCACGAGCTGGCCGTGGAGGCCTACCGCGCGGGCGACCTGGACTCCGCGGAGAGCCTCTGGCTGCACGCGCGCGAGCTGGACCCCGACGGCGAGGCCGTCGACCGTTCGAGCGTCGCCTACAACCTCGGCAACGTCGCGTTCCGTCGCGGGGCGCCGGTCGAGGCCGCGGCCTGGTACCGCACGGCGCTGCGCGGCCGCCCGCGCGACGCGGACGCCTGGGCGAACCTCGAGTTCGCGCTGGCCGCGGCCGAGCTCCCGCCCGCCGACCGCGGCGACCTCGGCGACACGCTGCAGCGACTGCTGCACGCCCTGAACCCGCGCGAGGCGGCGGGGCTGGCCGTGATCGGCGCGGGACTGCTGGCCCTCGCCCTGTCGTGGGAGGCCGTGCGCGGCGGGCTCGTCGCGCGCCGGATCGCCTGGGCGGCGCTCTTCCTCGCGCTGCTCTGCGCGGTGCCGTGGTTCGTCGGCCTGCGCGAGCGCGACCGCTCTCTCGCCTACGTGATCGCCGCGAACGGCGCCAACGTGCACAGCGAACCGCGGCGCGATG
Organism: uncultured Planctomycetaceae bacterium; assembly: GCA_964351535.1. GTDB lineage: Bacteria > Planctomycetota > UBA1135 > UBA1135 > JAUIDW01. Next base: position 1,089 of record CAYGPA010000553.1, on the reverse strand, counting down.
CCGCGAGGCTCGAGCGGCTCGAGGCCGGCGCCGAGGTCGAGCAGGTCGACTCCATGCCGGGCTGGGTACGCGTCGAGCTCGCCGACGGCGTGCGCGGCTGGGTCGCGTCCGAAGGGGCGCTGCTGACCCCCTGACGATCTCGACAGGTGTCGGGACCGCGGAGCCTGCGCAGGTCCGGGACGCGCGGTGGGGCGCAGGTTCGCGGCAGAAGCCACCCCGGGCTTGCCTCGGACTCGACGAGGCCCGATCCTCCCCGGGAGATGGATTCGCTTCGATCGCTCGCGACCCGAGGGCGGCCCACCCGCGTTCGAGCGCGAGCGGGCACCGCGCTCGCGTTCTTCGCCGCCCTGGCGCTGACGCTGCCGGGCTGCAGCCAGTCGCCGGAGCCCGGCGCGGTGGGGCAGGGGTTCCTGGTGCTGGCGGTCGATTCGCTGCGCGCCGACCACCTCGGGTGCTACGGCTACGACCGCGACACCTCGCCGAGCATCGACGCGCTGGCGAGCTCCGGCGTGCTGTTCGAGCAGGCCTACTCGACCGCGCCGCAGATGCTGCCGGCCCACGTGTCGCTGATCACGGGCTGCGACCCGAACATCGCGCGCCGCAGGCTGCCTCCGCAGATCCTGCCGACGCTCCTGACGACGTGGTTCATCCCGTACGAGGCGCCGCGCGTGGCGACCGAGTTCCTGAGCCGCGGCTTCTCGACGGCCGCGTTCCTGGACCACCCGTGGATCGCGCCGCTGTACGCGTTCCACCCCGGCTTCACGGAGTTTCGCGAGAGTGCGTTCGACGAGAGGCGCCGTCCGCAGGACGTGAACTCGCCGACCGTCGTCCAGGCCGTCGAGCAGTGGCTGCGCAACCAGCCGCGCGGTCGCGACTGGTTCGCCTACGTGCAGCTGCACGACCTCGGACGCACGTGGCACAACCCCGACCCGAAGTGGGACACGTTCTTCGAGCCGCGCGAGGGACTCTCCGACGTCCCGCCCGTCGGCGAGGCCGCGCACGTCTTCTTCGCGGTGCCGCGCTCCAAGTGGAGCGGCGGCGTGCGCTCGCTCGGCGAGTACGAGGCGCAGTACGACGGCGCCATCCGCC
>CAYGPA010000552.1:0-3413 GCA_964351535.1 uncultured Planctomycetaceae bacterium | reverse complement strand
CCGCGGCGGCGAGCAGCGCGAGGACGAAGGAGGCGGTGATCGAGGTGTTCATACGGGAGTCTCCTGGCCGGGCAGCCTACGGCGAGCACGTCGGGGCGCAAAGGCGCGGCGCGCGGGGTCTACAATCCCGCGTGTCATGACCTCTCCCGCGAGCTCTCTCTCGTACGGCGAACCCCTGCGGGTGTTGGTCGGCACGACCGCCGCGGGCAAGACCGCCCTGTCGCTCCTCGTGGCCGAGCGCGCCGGGGCCGAGATCGTCTCGATGGACTCCATGCTGGTCTATCGCGGGATGGACGTCGGGACGGCCAAGCCCGACCGAGCTCAGCGCGAGCGCGTGCGCCACCACGGGATCGACGTGGTCGAGCCCACGGAGCGCTACGACGTCCAGCGCTGGCTCGCGGACGCCGAGGCGGCCCTGGCGGACATCGCCGCGCGCGGGGGGCGCGCCCTGCTCGTGGGGGGGACGGCGCTCTATCTCAAGGCGCTGCTCGAGGGGCTCTTCGAGGGCCCGCCGCCGGACCCCGAGCTGCGCGCCCGCGTGCGCGCCCGGGTGGCGGAGCTCGGGCCCGAGGCCAGCCACGCCGAGCTCGCCGGCCGCGACCCCCGCAGCGCCGAGCGCATCCACGCGAACGACGCGCGCCGCGTGGCCCGCGCGCTGGAGGTCCTCGAGCAGACCGGGCGCACGCTGTCCGACTGGCAGGAGCAGTGGGAGGGCTGGAGCGGTGCCGATCGCAGCGGGCGCCGGGGTCGCGAAGCGGTCGTCGTCGGCCTCGCCGTCGACCCCGACGCGCTGGACGAGCGCATCCGCGCCCGCACCCGGCAGATGCTCGCGGGCGGCTGGGTCGACGAGGTCCAGGCCCTCGAGGCGGCCGGCGGCTTCGGCCCGACGGCCTCGCAGGCCCTGGGGCTCGCGGAGGTGCGCGAGCTGGCCGCCGGGACGCTCGACGAGGCGACCTGCGCCGAGCGCGTCGACCTGCGCACGCGCCAGTTCGCGCGCCGCCAGCGCACATGGTTCAAGAAGCTGCCGATCCACTGGCTCCCCGCGGCCGCGGAGCACGAGCTCGACGCGCGCGCGAGCGAGGTGCTGGCGCTCTACGGCTGGGACGCGGCCGACTGAGGCCGGGGCCGAAAGCGAGAGGACCGCCGCCCGGTGGGCCGCGGTCCTCTGCGTGTGTCGCCGTTCGATCGTGGCGATCGGTTCGCGAGCCGATGCTAGTCTTCTAGCGTCGACTGCCACTCCGGGATGTCGTAGTCGGGCATGTTGATCGCCCCGCTCTCGCTGGCGCGCAGGAACGGGTTGTCCGGGTTGTCGAGCACCATGTGCCGACGCAGCGTCATGACGATGTCGCCGCCGTCGGAGCCCAGGTGGTCCCAGTAGCTCGCGGTCTGTTCCGGCTGCCACCCCAGGAAGTGGTAGCTGCTGCGGTTCCAGATGTTCCCGAAGACCGGCGGGTGGAAGGCCGACTTCCCGTGGTTGTACTCGTGCGAGTAGCCCGTGCTGCAGCTCGAGAGGAGCGTGAGGACGGCGGCGCTGGCGAGGAGGGCTCGTTTCATCGAGGTGGTGGGGGTCGGCAGTGGGACGGACGGAAGCGCTCGGCGGCGCCGAGATTTGCGCCCAAGTCTAGTAGTCGGTACTTAGGGGGTCAACGTCGGCCAGGGCGCCCGCCGGCGACCCGCGGGGGGCGTGGCCGGGGACCGTGCCGCCGTCGAGCGTTGCCAAGAGAGCGAAAGCGAACCATGGACTATCGAGCGGTGCGGGGCATGCGGGACGTGCTGCCCGAGGAGATCCCCGCCTGGGAGCGGCTGGAGAGCACGGCGCGCCGCCTGGCGGCCCTGGCGGGCTACCGGGAGGTGCGGCCCCCGCTGCTCGAGGAGACCGACCTCTTTATCCGCAGCGTCGGCGAGGTCACCGACATCGTCGAGAAGGAGATGTTCACGGTCGCCAAGGCCGACCACTCCTTCACGCTGCGGCCGGAGGGGACCGCGGGCATCGTCCGGGCTTACGTCCAGGCGGGCTACGCCAAGCGGGCGCCGGTCCAGAAGCTCTTCACGATCGGGCCGATGTTCCGCTACGAGAAGCCCCAGAAGGGTCGGGAGCGGCAGTTCACCCAGTTCGACATGGAGGCCATCGGCAGCCTCGACCCGCGGCTCGACGTCGAGCTGATCGACATCGCGGCGCGCTTCTTCGAGGAGCTCGGCATCGACGGGCTCGAGGTCCGCATCAACTCGATGGGGGACGGCGACGACCGCGACCGGTACCGCGAGGCGGTGCGCGAGTTCGTGCGGCCGAACCTGGCGAAGTACTCCGAGGACTCGCGGGCGCGCTTCGAGCGGAACGTGTTGCGCGTGCTCGACTCCAAGCACCCCGGCGACGTCGAGCTGAACCGCGGCGCGCCGCGCATCCTCGACTTCCTCTCGGACGAGAACCGCGCGCACTTCGAGGCCGTCGAGCGGCACCTGAACGGGATCGGCAGGCGCGTGGTCGTCGACCCGGGCATCGTGCGCGGGCTCGACTACTACACGCGCACGATCTTCGAGCTGCACTATCCCGCGCTCGGCGCGCGCAGTGCGCTCTGCGGCGGCGGGCGCTACGACCACCTGGTCGAGGAGCTCGGCGGGCCCGATCTCGGGGCCGTGGGGTTCGCGATCGGCTTCACGGGCACGCTGCTCGTGCTGGAGGAGCTGGGACTCGCCCAGGAGCTGCACGCGGCCGCGCCGGACGTGTACGTCGCGTCCGCGGATCCGAGCTGCGACGAGGAGGTCTTCCGCCTCGTCCGCGAGCTGCGCGCGGCGGGCGTCAGCGCGGTGTTCGACGCCGCGGGCAAGAAGCTCGGCAAGCAGCTCAAGGCCGCGGGCACGGGCGGGCACGCGTGCGCGGCGATCCTCGGGCCCGACGAGCTCGCCTCGGCGACGGTGCAGGTCAAGCTGCTGCGCACGGGTGCACAGGAGAGCGTCGCGCGCGCCGACGCTCCGGCGCGCATCGCCGCGCTGCTGCGCGCGAGCGAGGCCGCGGACGGCGGATGATCCGCGCGATGCCCCTCGCGACCGTGCGGCGGCTCGGCCTCTTCGGAGGCTCCTTCGACCCCGTGCACGTCGGCCACCTGCACGTGGCGCGCTCGGCGCAGAAGCAGTTCGAGCTCGACCACGTGCTGTTCGTGCCCGCCGCGCGGCCGCCGCACAAGCCCGAGCGCGTGCTGGCCGAGGGCGAGGACCGCCTCGCGATGCTCGAGTGCGCCGTGCGCGACGAACCGACCTGGTCGACGACCGACCTCGAGCTGCGCCGCGACGGGCCGTCGTACACGGTCGACACGGTGCGTGCACTCGGGACGGAGCTCGGGCTCTCGCCCGCGGCCGAGGTGTTCCTCCTGATCGGCAGCGACAACGTGCCGGGGCTGCCGGACTGGGCGGAGGTG
>CAYGPA010000551.1:0-3433 GCA_964351535.1 uncultured Planctomycetaceae bacterium | reverse complement strand
GGTCGACCTCGGCGAGCTCGTAGCACCAGGCCGCGAGGACCCCGCCGGGGCGCAGGGTGCGACGCACGGCCGCGAAGAAGCGCTCGTGTTCGAACCAGTGCAGGGCCTGGGCCACCGTGACGAGGTCGGCGGAGTTCGGACGCAGGGCGGGCTGTTCCGCGGAGGCACACACGTACTGAACGCGAGGCGCGGCCGCGGCTTCGCCGAGCTGCAGCCAGCTCACGTCGGTGGCGATCACGCGGCGGAAGCGTGGGGCCAGGGCGAGCGCGGCCTGGCCGTTGCCGGTCGCGCAGTCCCACGCGAGGCCGCCACCCGGAACGCATCGAACGAGCTCGTCGAAGAGCGCTTCGGGGTAGGTCGGACGGTGGCTGGCGTAGTCCGCCGCGTAGTCGTGGAAGGGCGAGGACACGATGGGCGCATCCTAGAGGGTCCGGGGACCCGCGGCCCCCCTGGTCCTTCGACGGGGTGGACCGGCCGAGCCCGTCGCCGCCTGGAACCGTCCGTGCTCCCCGAGACCGGGATGCGGAAGCGGGCGGGCGCGCCAGCCGCGCACCCGCCCGCCTGGGACTCCCCGGCTCGGATGGATCAGGGGCAGATGACGAAGCGCACCGCGTTGCTCAGGCCGTCGCCGAAGCCGGCGGGGTCCGCCGGGTCGCGCAGGCGCCACTGGGCGGAGACCGTCTGGCCCGCCGTCAGGAACACGTCGTTGCCGCTCTGGATCGCGGCGTTGAAGTTGCGGTTCACGAAGCCCGTGCACGGCGGAGTGCCCGTGGTCTTGGCGACCTTGGGAGGCAGCAGCCGCGTGATCGGCGCCTTCACGCAGAGCTTGCCGCCGTGGAAGTTCAGGTTCGACTTCTTGAAGGAGTACAGCAGGAATCCGGCCTCGCCCGGCAGCACGTCCTCGGCGCGGATCGAGAAGGCCGACGACGAGGTCGCGCTGGCGGTCCCGCTGGTCGTCAGGAACGGCACGCATCCGAGCGAGTTCGTCTTGCCCACGCAGTAGGGCTCCGGCGTGCACAGCGGGAAGGGCAGCGTCTGGCTCTCGCTGACGGACACGTTGCCGGGCCAGTCCGTGAACGAGAGCTCGAACGCGAGCTGGCCGGAGGCGGCGAACGGGAGCTCTCCGAGCTCGAAGCGGTAGAACTCGCCGCGGAAGGTCGTCGCGGGCGCCACCTCGGACGTTCCGGTGACGACGATCTGCCCGGTGGCGCCCGAGCCCGTGCTCGCATAGTCGTAGGTCCCCGGGCGGACGAACACGTAGTCCGCCGATCCGCCGCCGGAGGGCAGCGACAGGTCGTAGCCGTAGGGCGCCGTCTGGCTGGTGACCGTCTCGGGCGTGCCGTCGAAGTTGGTGAACCGCACGCGGTCCCCGACCGACACGTTCAGGACCGCGGGCACGAACATGCCGGATCCGTGGGCCACGTCGACGGTCGCGCCGACGGCGGCGTACTCGATCTGGCCCGTCACGAACGTGATGCCGTCGTCGACCAGCTGGTCCTGCATCTTGGCGTGCACGATCACGGGCCAGTCCTCGGGCGCGGTCGGCGAGTCGATCGCGCGGATCACCGGCGGCAGCGTGTCGGCGGCGCCGGTGTTCACGTAGATCTTGTTGCCCCACTGCGACGATGCGCCTTCGCCCTGGGCCGTGATCAGGTCGTAGTCGCCGTCGTTGTCGAGGTCCGCGGCGGTCATGTCGAGCGTCGGGTCCGCGACGTTCTGGATCACCGACGTGCTGGGCGTGAAGACCAGGCCGCCGGCGTTGATGTAGACGCGCTCCTGGGAGCCCAGCGAGCCGACCATCGGGTCGTAGTCCCCGTCGTTGTCGTAGTCGAGGAGCACGACCTCGTTGTCGTCGACGTTGCCGGGCTGCAGCGCGCCGGAGGTGAACGACAGCGTGGTCGTCGGCACGAGGTTGTTCTCGACGTGCCCCTCGCGGAAGCCGCCGAGGCTCAGGAAGAAGAAGTCCAGGTCCATGTCGCCGTCGAGGTCGCCGGACTCGGCCTCGTACACGCTGCCCGTGCTCGGCATGACGCCGGACGCGTCGGAGAAGCTGCCCGCGCCGTTGTTCAGCAGCAGGAAGTGCGACGAGGCGCGGTTGATGCCGACGTAGTCCAGGTCCCAGTCGTTGTCGATGTCGACGAACTGGGCGTCCATGTGCGCGATCTTGTTCGTGGCCGCCGGCAGCGGGGACTCGGTGAAGTGGCCCGTGCCGTCGTTGATGTAGAGCCGCGGCACGCCGCCCGAGCCGCCCAGGAAGCTGTTGCCGGAGTCGTTCAGCATCACGTCGTAGTCGCCGTCGTCGTCGACGTCGCCGAACTGGCACGCGGCGGACGACAGCGCCTCGGTGAAGCCGCGCGTGGTGCTCTCGAGGTCGAAGAAGCCCGGCTGCGCGGCGCCGCGGTTGATGTAGAGGTGCGGCACGCCCGTGTTGAACGCGTTCGCGAACATCACGTCCTCCCAGCCGTCGCCGTCGACGTCGGCCGTGGACACGCCCTTGGCGTTCGACACGTTGGCGCCGAAGCGCGCGACGCTCTCGTCGGTGTACACGCCCGGGCTGCCCTGGGCCGTCTGGTTGATGATCAGCGTGTTCTGGCGCTGGGTCCCGGCGCCGCTGAAGCCCTCGCCGTCGGCGAACAGGATGTCGAGGTCGCCGTCGTGGTCGACGTCGACGCACTCGACGCCCTCGGTCCAGCGGTTCACGCCGGGGATGGCGCCGGGCTGCAGCTGGAACTGCTGGGCGCCGGCCAGGGCGGAGAGGGCGACCAGGGCCGCGGAAGCGGGGGAGGCGGTTCGGAGCATGGAGATCTCGGTGGGGGGGGCTGCGACGGACGCGGGGACCTTCGTCGAGCGCGCCGTGGGGGGGGGGGCGGGGACGGGGGCGGGGGCCTGGGGCGGGGGCGCGGGGGGGGGGGGGGGCGGGGCTCGGCCGGGGCCGGACGCGGGAGGGAAGGCGGATTCTGGGGGGGAGGAACGGCCCGCCGGTTTCGCTTCGCGGGCACGGATTGGATTCGAGCAAGCGTACCCGAGCGGCGGCGATCGCAGGGCCTAGACTTTCCCGGCGATGACCCACCTCCCGCAGCTCCGGATAGCTCTTCGTGCCGCCCTGCTGGCTGCTGCCGGCCTCGTGGCGACGAACCAGGGGCCCCCGGCCACAGCCCCTGGCTCGGGCCCGGAACGTCCTTCCGAGCGTCCGTCCACCGATCGTGGCGAGAACGGCGGCTACGAGGTCCTGCTCGCCGTCCGCGGCCTGCCCGAAGAGGGCGGCTTCGGCACCGCCTTCGGGCGCGCCGGCGACACGAACGGCGACGGCGTCGAGGACTTCTTCGTGACCGCCCCGTACCCCGCCGCCGGACGCGCGCGCCGCGGCAGCGTGCGGATGTTCTCCGGCGACGACGGCCGCACGCTGTGGCGCGCCGACGGTGAGGCGTTCCTC
>CAYGPA010000550.1:0-3437 GCA_964351535.1 uncultured Planctomycetaceae bacterium | reverse complement strand
TGGCGGTCGCCGCGCTGCCCGGGGTCGGCTGGGCACCCGGATGGGCCGGAGCCGCGGGCTGGGCGGCGCTGGCCCTGGCCGGCGCCGGCGCGGACGACAGCGACCTGCCTGTGCTGATCGACGGCGTCCTCTCGCTCTCCGGCGCGGACCTGCCGCCGGTGGTGGAGGCGCGGGTCGAAGGCGGCCGCGGGGGGCCTTTCACCGTGCGGCTCACGACCCCCGTGGGACCCGCGGGCGATCGCCGGGTCGGAAGGCTGACGGCCGAGGGCCTCTCGCCCTCAGCAGGGCGTGCGGATTCGCCCTGGATCGTGCGCTTGCTCGACCCCGCGACCGGCCGGGAGCTCGAGGTGCGGCAGCTCGTGCCGCCGGCCCCGCGCGAATTCGAGGGCTCGCGGCTGCGGCTCCCGCGCGAGGCGGTGGACGCCTCCGGATCCCCGGCGGAGGAGTCCCCATCCCCGGCGGAGAAGTACCCGGGAGGGCCCGGACACCCCGCGGTCCCGTTCCTGATCCTCCTGGGACTGGGAGCGCTCGTGCTCTCGGCGGGCCTGCGCTGGGACAGGGGCGCGCCGCCCGCCGCCGTTCGTCAAGGGTTGCGGGCCTCCGGTCGATAGCGCCAGGGCCCTCACCGCAAGACGCGGAGCGGGCCCCGCCCCAACCCCCAGGAGAAGTCCATGAACCGCCGCACCCGTTTCTCCGTCCGGACCGCGGGCCTCGTCAGCCTCGCGTGCCTCGCCGTCGGTTGCACGACGACCGAGCGCGCCCGCGGCCACAGCAAGAAGTCCGACCCCTGGGTCGAGCCGACGCTCGTGATGCGCGAGCGCATCACCGACCAGGCCGCGCGCCTTCCCTGGACCCACGGAGTCGAGCGCATCGAGGCCATCAACTGGTTCGCCTCCGTCGGCGAACCGGCCTACAACACGCTGCTGAACCTCGCGGCCGACTCGAACGCGAGCGTGTCCGGAAGCGCGCTCGCGGCGCTCGGGGCGACCGGTGACAGCCGCCTCGTGCCGTTCGTCCAGGCGCTCGACACCAAGGTGCCGCTGCACGAGGATCCGGCGCTGGAGCTGGAGCACGCGCGCACGCTGATGCGGCTCGGCGACTGGAGCAAGGCTCCGGCGCTGATCCGCGGTCTCTCCAACGAAGAGCCCGGAATTCGCGCTCTGTCGATCCAGGCGCTGCGGTCCGCGACCGGCCTCGATTTCGGCTTCGTCGCGCGGGATCCCGAGCCCGAGCGCGCGGTGGCCGTGCAGCGCTGGCACGAATGGTGGCAGCGCCGCTCGGGAGACGAGGTGCTGGCCGGTGCGTCCAGGAACGCTGTCCCGCAGCCCCCGCGCCGAGGCTCCGAACGCTAGCTCGAACGATCCACGAGCACGCAGCCGAGCCGACACGACCGGCAGCCTTCGGCTGCCTCTCGGCTCCTGCCGGCACTCTGTGAACACCGGCGGTCCTCGACGACCTGACGCGGTCGCCTGCGGGGCCGGCGCTCGCAAAGCACCAGCAGAAGCCGAGTCGAGCCGTTTCGATCTACGCGTCGTGAAGCGGCCGGGCCAGGTCACGACGACCCCGACCGGGCGTGCTCAGGTGCGCCCGGTGCGCAGCTGCAGGACGAGCTCGCGGAAGCGCGGGTCGGTGCGCAGCTTGGTGAGGTCTTCGTCGCGCTCGAGATGGTCCGCGTCGCGGAAGCCGAGGTCGCACGCCTGCCGCAGGGAGTCCAGCGCGGGGTCGATGCGACCGGTCAGGCACAGCGAGCACGCCAGGTTGTAGTGGGCGGTCGGGTTCTGCGGGACGAGCTGGACCAGGCGACGGTCCTGCGCGAGGCCCTCCTCGTAGCGACCCTGACGGGTGTACGCGCTTCCGAGCTCGGAGACCGCGTCGATGTTCTCGGGGTGCAGGCGGGTCTCGACCTCGAGGAACTCGGTGAGGAAGTTCCAGCCGGCACGCGCGAGGCTCTCGCGCAGGCTCTCGGAGGCGTTTTCGAGCAGGTCGTTCATGAAGCACACTCGGCGCCGCGGCGCCGTTCGGGGCCCGGCCCTCGGTTCGTCTCGGGCCGAAGAATCTCGGGGGCGCCTGGGTACCCCCGGCACGAATTCTGCCGATATCCGGGCCAGCCGTCGAGTCGCTCGGCGGGGGCCCGTCCAGGGGCTCCAGGGAACCCGCTCGAGGTCTTCCGTAGGATGGAGGCCCCCGGGTGTCTAGTGATGGAAGGAAGAGGCTCTCGTCGGCCCCCCGGGCGAGGTGCCCGATGAGAGCGAGGTAGGCAGACTTGACCACGGAATCGATGAAGATCTTCTTTTGCGACCTCTGCAACGAGTCGGTCCCCCAGGGGGACCTCGACCAGGGGCGCGCGTTCCTGCGCAAGGGGCGCGTCGTGTGCGCGGTGTGCGACCGGGTCATGTCGGAGCCGGGGGACCCCTCGAAGCCGCCGATGGCCTCGCTGACGCCGGACCCCGCCGGTGGAGGCGCGGGCGCCCAGGGACGTCCGGGACCCGGCGCGGGCCCGGTCCCGCCCCCCGGCCCGTCGACGATCGGCAGCACGGTCTTCCCCGCGCCGTATCCGCGGCGGTCGTCGGCGGGATCGGCGATCGGCTGGATCGCGCTGCTCGCCGTGGCCGCGCTGGGCTTCTGGCTCTACGACTCCGACCAGGTGGCGCGTCGGGACGCGCAGGTCGCGGTGGCCGGGCTCCGCGCCGAGGCGGACGAGCGTCTGGACCTGCTCGAGTCGCGACTGGGCCGCTCGACGCGCGACAGCGAGAATGCTAGGCGCGCGCTCGAGATTCGCTTCGAGGATCTGCGCGGCTCGATCGAGCGCAGTCTGGTCGACCTGCGGCGCAGGGCCGAGGACGGCTCGGTGCGCGTCGACGCGCTGCGGGCCAGCCTGACGGAGCTCTCCGGGCTCGACTCCCGCATCGGCGCGCTGGCGGACGAGAGCGGGCGGATCGACGAGGCCCTGGGAGCCCTCGTCGCCGAACACGACGCGCTGGCCGGTCGCGTGGACGAGCTCGCCGCCCTGGGCCTCACGGCCGCGGGCGTGCTGGCCAGTGCGGACGAGCCGGAGCCGGAGCCCACCGGCCCGGCCTGGGCGCCGCTGCTCGAGGACCTCCTGAGCCCGAACGAAGGCAAGCGCTGGACCGCGGTGACGGCGCTGGCCGAGACCGAGGACCCGGCGGTCGTCGAACATCTCGTCCCGATGCTGAAGGACCCCGGCATCTTCGTGCGCATGGCGGCCGCGCGGGTCATCGGCGACCTGGGCGCGCCGATCGGGATCCCCGCGCTGATCGACGCGCTCGAGGATCCGGAGGAGCCCGTGCGCCAGGCCGCGGTCGACGCGCTGCGGCAGATGACGGGGCGGAACTTCCGCTTCGACGCGAGCGCCGACGAGTCGGACCGCGGGCGCAAGATCAAGTCGTGGCGCGACTGGTGGAAGAAGGCGCGCGACG